>NZ_JABMCW010000190.1:0-10683 GCF_013179705.1 Pseudomonas sp. CM25
AAGTGCTCCCAGGCAGGCCACGAGCAGGCCGCCCCGGCATTGGCGAAAACAGGCAGGCCCAGGGCGACCAGCCCTGTCAGCAATGGTCGCATCATCAGGCCGCCTCACCCAACCGACGTCGGCCAGCCCAACGCAGTGCCCGCCACAGCAGGAAGGCGAACAGCACCACACTCACGGCAGCGATCGCCGCCAGCAGCACCGGGTGCTCGGACAAGTGGAACCACAACAACAGCCACCAGGGCAAGGCGCCGACAAAATAGTGCTCGCCAACGAACTGGCTGGTCACGCCGCTGCTGCGCACCAGGCTCACCGAACCGGCCACGGCGTCGAGCTTGCCGACGTCGCCAAGCACATCACGCAACAACGCATAGTCGCTGTCGCTGCTGGCCAGCAGTGCAACCACGCTGCGCTGTGGGTGGAATGGCGACTGCAAGCCGGTGATGGCGGCGATCGGCGCCTGCGCACTCACCGCCACGCGGCTGCTGGCAGGAACGCCTGCGGTATCGAAACGCTGGCTGCCAGGCAACCCGGTGCTGCGGCCTTGCAGCAGCCAGTCACGCTGGGCGCTGAGCAGCAGGCCGAGGTTGGGCGCGTCACTCAGGGCCTGCGGCAGGTGGCCGATCAGCAGCAAGTCGGCATCGGTCGCTGCCGCCTGTTGCCAGTCATCTGCAAGCTTCAGGCCCAGTGCCGGGTAACCGATCTGCCCGGCCAGGCCGGCCACTGTGTCGAGCAAGGTGCCCACCTGCATTGGCGTGGGCTTGGCCGGCACCATGACCAGGGTTTCGGAAAGGTCGGCCATGCGGCTGAACGGGAAGCCGCTGCGGGCGAATGCGCGCAGGTCGGGCATGGCGATGTAGTGGTGGTAACCGGACAGGTCGATGGTCGAGTTTTCATCGATCGCCGCACGCACGTCCACCGGCAGCGAGGTCTGGCAACGATCGCGCTGGGCGCTGCCCAGGGTGCTGGCGAAGCTGAAGTCGAAGCGCAGGCGGTTGCGGTCGCCGATCTTCAACGCCGGGACCAGCGACTTTTCGGTCAGTGCCGTGTTGTCACCCGACAGCACTGCCAGGCGCATTTCCTCCAGCGTGCCACCGCGCCGGTCATTGCCCACCAGCGGCATGCTGGTGATGTACTGGTCGTTGACGCTGATGCTCAGGCGCGATTCGTCGGTCACTGCCGGTGCCGTGTAGCGATACAAGGTACGCAGTGGAATGCCCTGGTTACGCCAGACGAAAAGGTCTGGCGGCAAGTTCAGTTGCAGCGTCACCGGGTGCGGCTGCAGGCCGCTGACCTGCAACTGCCCAGGGTAGTCGAGCAGCTCGGCGAAACGTACCGGCCGGTCGGTGCGCGTCCAGTTCGGTGCGTCGTAGGGCTGGCGCGGTTGCAGCGAGGCCATCTGCTCCACTTGCACTCGGGCACCGCGGAACAGGTTGTTGCCCACCGCCAGCGCCGAGGCTGCCTCGACCAGGTCTTCGTCGTTGCGGCCCAGCACCAGCAGCACTTTGCTGAAGCGGTCGTCGGGGTGGTCGATCAGCTGCAACACCGGGCCGTCGACCGGAGGGAACTGCTGCAGGTCGGCAAGGAAGCCCGGGCGCCGGTCATTGCTGGCAAACACGATACTGGGCGTGGGTTGCTCGCCACGGGCCGGCAGGCGGTTGTACAGCACCGGGAAAGTTGCCTTGCGCCAACCGGCCTGGCTGCCGAAATAGGACACCAGGATCGCTGCGGCGCGCTGCTGCTCCAGGCTCGGCGAGCCACTGAACACCACTGGAAGCACAACCTTGCCGGTGTCGCGCGGGTCGAAGAACGGCAGCGGGAAATACGCCAGGTCGTTGTCCAGCGCCAGTGCCTGTTCATGCAGCTGCACCTGGCTCTTGCGGTTCAGGTTCAGCCACAGGCCGCTGTGCGCCGGGTCTTCGCAAATGTCGGTGTAATGCCCGACGAACTCCAGGCGCACCTGGTTGAAGTCGCTGAGCAGCTTGGGGTCCAGCGGCAGCTGGCGGCGTACGCGCTGGCCGAGCTGGTCTTTTTCCACCGGCACCACCCCCATCAGCTCGTCATTCAGGTAGACGCGCAGGTGCGACAGGTTCGGCAACAGGGCTGGTGAGGGTGTGTAGTCCAGCTGCAAGGTGGCATCGGTGGCCAGGCGGTCGCGACGCACGCCAAACTCGATCTGCTCGCTGTTGCGCACCCCCAACAGCAGGCTGTCGGACGCATGCCCGAGCTGCTCGAAGGTTTTCGCAACCGGCCAGTTCGGTACCGTGGGTACACCTGGCTCGGCAAGCGGCGCTGCGCTGGCAGCAACAGCGGGCTGGGACAAGGCGGCGCACAGCGCCAGCGCCAGGCCCCAGGTACGCGAGGGATAACGAGTCATCATGCGTCTCGGTCAACAAGGTTCATGGAAAGGACAGGCGCGGGTGTACGTGGCCTGTAGCTGGCCAGCCAGTGCCCCAGGCTGCGCAGCGGGCGTAGCCATGCACGCGCCCAGGGCGGCATGTGTTCGATCAGGCGCAGGTAGCCGACCCCGCCCAGCTTGAGCACATCGATCAGGCTGCGCAGCGGTCGGTCGACCTCATGCTGCGCGCCCCAGCCAAGCCAGGCATCGGCCCGGGCAAAGGTGCAGTGCACCAGGTCGATGCGCTGTTGCGGGCTGAGGTCGTGGAACACCAGGCCCGCGTGCTGCCCGACGGTACGGGTGACACAGGCCTGGAAGGCAAACTCGCGCTGGCCGCGGTTAAGCAGCAGCCGCACCCGCTCCCCGGGTTTCAGCACCAGGCCCGGGTGCAACTGCAGGCCCACGCCGCCATCGGAATAGTCGACCAGGGTGCAGGGGAAGGCATGCCCAGTGCCCAATACCAGCGCCGCCGGCAGCTGCATCTGTACCCGGTGAGCGCGGCGCACCTGGCGCACTTCGGCGGCCACGGCGACTGCGGCGCCGATGATCAGCAGGTTGTAGACCACCCACAGCGAGCTGACGATCACCGTGCCGATTTCTGCCGACGGGCCAGTGAACAGGCGCCACACGGCAAAACCCAGGCCGGCCACGTTGAGCACCGCGAGCCACAGGTAAGGCTGGGCGATACGCCAGTCGAACTGTTCCTGCTCCATCAGGCCGCCCTTGGCAGTAACGTTGAACGTGCCCTTCTTCGGCGCGAACAGCGCCACCGTGGTGGGGCGTGCGATGTACCAGGCCAGCACGGTCTCGTACACCTCGCCCCAGAAAGTCTGCCGGTATTTACCCTGCATGCGCGAGTTGGTCAGGCTGGCGTGGATCATGTGCGGCAGCACGTACAGCAGGATCATCAGCGCCGGTGCGTAGATGATGTAGGCATGCAGCAACAGGAACGCCAGCGGCGCCGTGAGGAACACCAGCCGCGGCAGGCCGGCCAGGAAGTGCAGCATCGCGTTGGCATAGCACACCCGCTGGAACAGGCTCAGCCCACGCCCGAACAGCGGGTTGTCGGTGCGGAATATCTGCACCATGCCGCGGGCCCAGCGAATACGCTGGCCAATGTGCGCCGACAGGCTCTCGGTAGCCAGGCCGGCCGCCTGCGGCAGGCTCAGGTAGGCCGACGACCACCCCTGACGGTGCATGCGCAAAGCGGTATGGGCATCTTCGGTGACAGTCTCGACGGCGAAGCCGCCGATGCTCTCCAGCGCGGTACGCCGGAGCACCGCACACGAACCGCAGAAAAACGCCGCGTTCCACATGTCGTTGCCGTCCTGGATCAGCCCGTAGAACAGCTCCCCTTCGTTGGGGCGACGGCGGAACGAGCCCAGGTTGCGCTCGAACGGGTCGGGCGAGAAGAAGTGGTGTGGCGTCTGCACCAGCGCCAGCTTCGGGTCCTTGAGAAACCAGCCCACCGTCATCTGCAGGAAGGAACGCACCGGCACATGGTCACAGTCGAAGATGGCAATCAGCTCGCTGTCCGTCACGCCCAGCGCGTGGTTGAGGTTGCCGGCCTTGGCGTGCCTGCTGTCTGGCCGCACGATATAGCCCACCCCGACCTCGTCGGCGAACGCGCGAAAGGCTTCGCGGCGGCCATCGTCAAGAATGTAGATGCGCAGGCATTCACGTGGCCAGTCCAGGCCCAGGGCCGCCAGCACCGTGGTGCGTACCACCGACAAGTCTTCGTTGTAGGTGGGGATCATCAGGTCCACCGTCGGCCAATGCTGCGGGTTGGCCGGCAGGCTCGCCGGCTTGCGCTGCAACGGCCAGCTGGTCTGGATGTAGCCCAGGATCAGCACGAACCATGAGTAGGTCTCGGCCGCCAGCAGGATCACCCCGCACACCAGGTCGGTGCTGTCGTTCCAGTTCAGGGTCGCGGTGTAGCGCCACCACAGATAGCGGCAGGAGATGATGGTCGACAGCACGATCAGCATCAATGTCGGGAAGCGGCCCGGCATGTGCCGCACCAGCATGGCGATGCCCAGCAACAGGCAGATGAACACCAGTTGCGCCAGGTAGCCGAAGGGCTCGGTCACGCACAGCAAGGCCAGGCTGACGGCGCACAATGTCAGCACGCCGTAGAACGCCCGGCGGGCGAGCACGCTGAGGTTGCGCAGGCGTACCGAGGCGCCGTGCCTGAAGGCACTGGCACGGTAACGTGCGGGGACTTGCTGCAGGCTGGCAATCAGCAGGCTCCGGCAGTGGTTTGCCGCTTGCCGCATGCGCCACAGTTGCGCCCGCAAGGCGCCCAGAGCGCGGCGTGCGGCGCCAGGCTGGCGTGGCTGCGGCTGACGCCGCAGCAGCAGCCACAGGCTTTGAATCAGCAGCCGCAGCGGGTCGCCCAGGCTCGGGCGCTTGCCCGCCAGCTGCGGGTACAGTCGCTTGCGCTCAGCCAGCAGCGCCTGCCAGGCGGGCGATTCCAGACGCAGGAACAGATACGCCAGCCACACCCCAAGGGTGAACAGCCAGGCGACCGCTCGGCGCGCGCCGCGCGCATTGAACCAGGCGTAGGCCGACAATGGCGTCAATGTCACGACTGGCGCCTCGTCAGGCAACGCACCGCCAGGCTCTGCACATCCCGGCAGGCCAGGCTCTGCGGCGCGTAATGGCCCAGCGGGGCCTTGCACGCCAAGGCTTCGAGAAACGCCTCGTCGCGGTGCACCACCTGTAGCGGGAGGCGATCACGGAACAGGTCGCGCCAAACCATCAGCAAGTCGCTTTGCAAGCGGCTGGCGGGGTCGTAGCGGTTGACCAGCAACAGGTCATAGTGCTCGACCGGTCGCCGCCCAAGCAGCAGGTGGCTGGCCATTTCAGCTTCGGCGACCAGCACACGCACATCGGTTTTGACCCCGCTAGCGCCATCGCCCGGCAACTGCGGCAGGTCGAACAGCACCCAGTCGAAATGCCCGGCCAGCTCTGCCTGGCGCACGCGCCATGCATCCGCGTCCAGCACAGGCGGCGGCGCGCCAGCAGACAGATTGCCGAACGGCAACAGGCACAGGCCGTCGAGCACCTGGTACACGGCGTCGCCGAACGGCCGCCCTTGCCGCTCGGCCAGCGCCCAGCCTTCACACGTGTCGAGGGGCAGGTTGAAGTGCAGACCCAGCAGGTTGCTGGGGCACAGGTCGACCAGCAGCACCCGCTCCCCCACGCCATGCAGCGCATAGCCCAATGCGGCCAGCAACGCGCTGCGGCCCAGGCCGCCGCGTACACCGTGCAATGCCAGGCTGGTCATGACGACACCGCCTCACGCGGCGGCGCCGCTGCGTACAGTGTGCCCTGGGCGCCGGCGCGGCAGCTTTCACCGAGTAACGGCCAGCGCTGCAGGGCCTGCTGAACACCCACCAACAGGGAGATATCCTGGTAGTTCAGGTCGGGCATGCCCAGGTGCTGGCGCAGCTGGGCGATGTCGTCGCTACGCTCGGAGGGGTCTGCTGTGCCAGTGATCATGGGCGCTCCTTGGGAATGGGCTGCCAGTCGGCCTGGCCTTGCAGGCGCATGTAGGCGCGCCCCTGGTAGTTCACCACCTGTGCGCCGGAGGTTTCGGCGACCTGCTCGGTGGCCGGCAGGTCGCTCAGCAGGCTGGGCACATCCAGCGCCTGCTGCTGCCCCAGGCCCGCATACACCCGCGAGATCAGTTCGGACAACGCCAGGTAGCTGGTGGGCGCCGTCACCCGCAGCGGCTCGCTGCGGGCAGGCTGCCCCATGCCGATGAACTTCAGCCCCACCGGTACATGGGTAATCGATGGTGTGGGGATCTCGCGCATGCCCGACAGCTGCATGCGGTCCCCGTGCAGCGCAGCGCCGTGCTCCGGCACAATCGCCACCACCACCCGCCGGCCACTGCGCTCCAGTTCATCGAGGAAGCTGCCCAGCTCGCCGAACAGCCGATTGGCCCGGGTGGCGTAATCGGCCACGCGGGTGCCGCCGTCGGCGGTAACGATGCGGTTGCCGTCGTGCAGGCTGATGCTGTTGTAGAACAGCGACACATGCTCGGCCGAAGCCCCCTTGCGCTGCCCCCACCAACGGCGCAGCACGTCCAGGTCGCTGGCGATGGGCGAGCCGTCGAAGCCGACCAGTGCCCGCGGGAAGTCGGTGTTGCGCAGGCCCGGTTGTGGCATGTTCTGCTGGCTGATGTCGCCGATGAAGTTGTCGAAACGGCCGCTGTGGTTGAGCAAGGTATTGCTCTGGAAACCAAGCTTGGCCAGGTTCTCGAACAGCAGGCACTGCTCGGCTGCGGGCTGGTACAGGCCGGCATGGGACGACTGGCCACAGCTGGCACGCAGCACGCGGATCGCGGCGGGCCCGCTGTAGGACGTGGCCGAATTGAACTGGTCGAATACCACGTCCAGGCGCGAGAACAACGGGTTGTCCCGCAGCCCGACCGCTGACAGGTCATCCCAGGCCAGCGAGCAGATATTGATCACCAGCAAGTCGAAGGGCTGTTCATCGGCCTTGATCGCCGGGAACGTCGTCACCCGCTCCCGCTCACTGGCGAAGAAGCGCTCAAGCCAGTTGTCGAGGCTGGCATTGTCGGCCACTGCCCCGCCCTGTACCTGGCCGGCGGCGCTGGCAACCTCGGCGCCTGGCGCCGGGCCCGCGCTGAACCCCAGCGACGGCAAGCCGCCGACAGCCAGCCACGCCAGCCCTAGCAGGCTCAAGGTACTCAGGCGCAGCCAGTGACGCAGGTACAGGTAACCCACCAGCAACAACGCCAGTGCGCCCATCAGGTTCCAGTTGACGAAGCGGCCGATCAGCTCCAGCAAGTACTCCCAGGAGAAATCGAGCACCCCCGGCTGCGCCAGCAGGCGGCTGAACGGCGGCAACCAAGTGTCCTGATAGAACAACGCAATACCGATGGGCATGGCCGCCAATTGCCGGGCAACACGCAGCCACTTGCCCGCCAGGGGGATCAGCAGAAACGCGGCAAACAGCAGGTTGGGCAATGCCTGGAAGTCGAGCATGCCGAGGCTGACCAGCAGGAACTTGGCCAGGAAATAGAAGTTCCACCCTCCCAGTCCAGGCCATCGGGCCAGCACCGGGAGGGAGGCTGAAGTATTAGTCATTGCGGGGTTCCTGGCGTGCGGCGCGGTGGCGCACGCCCAGCGGTTTCAGGTAACGGGGGGACAGGCGACGGCGCAGCCAGCGGCGCACTGCCCGCTGCAGGCGCAGCACCAGCAGGGCCAGGGCCAACGTGACCAATGCGCTGATGCCCGACACCTGCAACAGTTGTGCAAAGTTCACGCTGCACCCCACTTGCCCAGGCCGACCCGACGTGGCAGCAGGGCTGGCCGTGCCTGTGCAGGCAGCTGCGCCGCATCGTCGCGCGGTGGCCGTGGCAAGCGCTCATCGAGAAACGCCGGGGTGGCCAGGCTGTCGATGCCGGCCAGCACCTCCTGGCTGATGAACAGCTCTTTGCACGACAACTGGAAGATGTGGTCAAGCGCCTGTTCGACGCCTTCGGAGCGGCAGGCAAACAGGAACAGGAACAGCACTTCACCGACCACGCAGGCGATATCGCCATCACGGCGGAATACGGCGCGCGAGCAGGCCTGCAGCGGGCTCAGGCCCGGGGCCGGGCGCAGCACCAGCAGCTGGTGGACGATCTCGCCGTTTCGCACGCCGTGCCACATGCTCTGCACGGCTTCGGCAAATGCGCGTGGCGCGACCAGCCCGCAAATGGCCAACGGCCGCAAGCGTGCCAGCAAGGCGTCAAAGTCGCCGGGCAAGCGCCGGCGCCAGACGTAGCCCTGGATGCTCTCGACCATGGTCAGGAAGCGCGAAAGGCTGGCACCAAACGGCACGATCTGGCTGGCGCCGCAGCCCAGCAGCAGCTGTTCGTCCTGATAGCGCAGGGTGGGCGCCATTTCGCGCACCACCAGCTTCAGGGCATTGCCGCGCAGCTGGCGTAACCGGTGCAACTGCCGCGCCAGGCTGTCCAGCCGTTGACCGGCGTCCATGGCGAAGATCACCGTGGCGGAAACCGCCCGGCTGGCCTTGGCACCAAGGTCGTCAGGGCTTTCACACACCACCCAGTGTTCGGAGAAGGCCGGTGCACCTTCCAGTACCGCGCGCTGGGCGAGGTACTGCAATTCGTCGCCACCGGTATCCGCGGCTGCCTGCGGCGCCTGGGCAGCGGCAAAGCCTGCCTGAAGGCGCGCCAGCTCCACGTCGCGGGTACCCGCTTTGCCCAGCAGGTTGCTCCAGAAATGCTGCAAGTAGCGCACGCCGCCTTTGCCGCGATACAGCTGTGCCAGGCCGTCGACAGCCTGGTTGAATGCGCGCAGGTGCGCCACCAGACTGGCGCCCTGCCCACTGCTGATGACCAGCAACAGCGCACCTTCGGCCAGCAACGCCGGGCGCAGGGCATTGCACCAGCGCTCGACGTCGTCGCCTGCCCAGGTGCCAGCCGGCGCCATCAGCACCAGCACGCGCTCGCCCGCATCCAGGCGGGGCAGGTCCTGTGCCAGGTTGCAGATGGCCTGCGGGGTAGATTCATACAGCGCCAGCTCGGCCGGGCCACTGGCTGAGTCGAGCACCGCCAGCACGTCGCCCAAGGTTTGCGCATCGGCAATCAAGGCGCCGCGTGCACTATCGGGCATGCCTTCGATTACCTGGCGGCAGAGCAAAATGGCGTCTTCGGCGGCATCGCAAGCTAACCAATACAGTCCTTGTTGATGAAGCTGGCTGCTTTCGGCGCCTAAGCCGGGGATAGCCAACAACGGCATTCCATTCGTCAAAACACTGGCTCTGCAAAAAAATAAATCGGATTTCTGGGGAATGTGACACAAACACCGTTGTCGCCTTAATGACTCACGTCAATAAAACGGCAAAAGGAGGTTGTTACCAGGGAAGCCGTCAATTCTACAGCACCAGCGACTGTTTATGACAAAGTAAATGTAAGCAATTGCAAAGGTATGTAAGGGCGGGCCTCTCTTCGCCCTACGACAGCGCCGCACCCGCAAACCAGAGGAGGGTCAAGCCAGCCAGAATGCCTGCCTGCAACCCATCATTCCACGCCTGATCACGGCACCCTGAAACCAGCTGGCCAGCCCCGTCTGCAGGCGAATACTGCGATGTGCTGTATGGTTACCTGCTAAGCGAATGCAGATTTCCCGGAGACAAGCATGCTTCGTATCTTTGAACAACGGCTCGACCCCTTCCCCCCTGACGAGGCGCCACCGCCACCGGTTGGCCTGATGCGCTTCCTGTGGGCCTGCACCCGGGGCGCCCGTGGCTACATCCTGGCGCTTGCCTTGCTCAGTGCCGGCGTGTCGATCTACGAAGCCTGGCTGTTTGCCTTTCTCGGCCAGGTGGTCGACCTGCTGTCGGCCTGGCAGGCGGGTGGCGCAGCAAGCGCCCAGGAAAGCAGCGCACTGTGGGGCATTGGCATCGTGCTGCTGGTCAGCATCGGCCTGGTGGCGTTGCGCACCATGGTTCAGCACCAGGTCCTCGCGATCAACCTGCCGCTGCGCCTGCGTTGGGACTTTCACCGGCTGATGTTGCGCCAGAGCCTGTCGTTCTTCTCCGACGAATTTTCTGGCCGGGTCACCACCAAGGTGATGCAGACGGCGCTGGCGGTGCGCGAAGTGCTGTTCACCGTCATCGAAATCCTGCCCGGTATTGGCGTGTATTTCATTGCCATCATTGCCCTGGCCGGTGGCTTCGCCCTGAAGCTGATGTTGCCGTTCATTGCCTGGCTCCTGCTGTTCGGGCTGGCCATGCTGTATTTCGTGCCACGCCTGGGCAAGGTCGGCCAGGAACAAGCCAATGCCAGATCGTCGATGACCGGGCGGGTGTCCGACGCCTATACCAACATCACCACGGTAAAGCTGTTCTCCCATTCCAAGCGCGAAGCGCACTTTGCCCGCGCTGCCATGGAAGACTTCAAGCAGACCGGTTTTCGCCAGATGCGCCTGGTCAGCCAGTTCGAGATCGTCAACCAGGCGCTGGTGGTGGGTTTGATCTTTGGCGCGGGCGGTTATGCCCTGTGGCTGTGGCACCAGGGCCAGGTCGGCACCGGAGCCGTGGCGGCGATTACGGCCATGGCCTTGCGCATCAACGGCATGTCGCACTGGATCATGTGGCAGATGACCTCGCTGTTCGAAAACATCGGTACCGTGCAGGACGGCATGGCCACCCTCACCCGCGGGCCCAAGGTGCAGGATGCGCCAGGTGCCGGTGAGCTGGTGACACGCGGTGGCGCGGTGACTTTCGACAAGGTCGGCTTCAAC
>NZ_JABMCW010000191.1:0-10633 GCF_013179705.1 Pseudomonas sp. CM25
AGCGCTTCCGCGATGCCGGCCTGGACCAGGGCATCCGCCTGCTGCACTTCCACATGGGTTCGCAGATCGCCAACCTGGCCGACTACCAGCACGGCTTCAAGGAAGCCATCCGCTACTATGGCGAACTGCGTGCGCTGGGCCTGCCGGTCGACCATATCGACGTGGGCGGTGGCCTGGGCGTGGACTACGACGGCACCCACTCGCGCAATGCCAGTTCGATCAACTATGACATGGACGACTACGCCGGTGTGGTGGTGGGCATGCTCAAGGAGTTCTGCGATGCGCAGGGCCTGCCGCACCCGCACATCTTCTCCGAAAGCGGCCGCTCGCTGACCGCGCACCATGCCATGCTGGTGATCCAGGTGACCGACGTCGAGAAACACAACGACGACGTGCCGACCATCGACAACAAGGAAGCCCTGCCGCAGACCGTGCAGTGGCTGGCTGACCTGCTGGGCCCGACCGACATCGAGATGGTCACCGAGACCTACTGGCGCGCGACCCACTACATGGGTGACGTGGCTGCGCAGTATGCCGATGGCAAGATCACCCTGGCCGAGAAAGCCTTGGCCGAGCAGTGCTACTTTGCCGTGTGCCGCCGCCTGCACAACTCGCTGAAGGCCCGCCAGCGCTCGCACCGTCAGGTGCTGGACGAGCTCAACGACAAGCTGGCCGACAAGTACATCTGCAACTTCTCGGTGTTCCAGAGCCTGCCGGACACCTGGGCCATCGGCCAGGTGCTGCCAATCATCCCGCTGCACCGCCTGGACGAAGAGCCGCTGCGCCGTGCCGTGCTGCAGGACCTGACCTGCGACTCCGACGGCAAGATCAACCAGTACGTCGACGAGCAGAGCATCGAGACCAGCATGCCGGTGCATGCGCTGAAGGATGGCGAGGACTACCTGCTGGGTGTGTTCCTGGTCGGTGCCTACCAGGAAATCCTCGGTGACATGCACAACCTGTTCGGTGACACCGACTCGGTGAACATCTACCAGAACGCCGACGGCAGCGTGTACCACGCCGGCATCGAGACCCACGACACCATCGAAGACATGCTGCGTTATGTGCACCTGTCGCCGGAGGAGTTGATGACCCACTACCGCGACAAGGTGGCGAGCGCCAAGATCACTGCGCGTGAGCGGACCCAGTACCTGGATGCGCTGCGGTTGGGGTTGACCCGGTCTTCGTACCTGTCGTCCTGAGGCCCTGGGGGCCGCTCCAGCAGGGGCCGCGATACCGTCCCATGGCATCGCGATTTTTTGTAGGAGCGGCCTTGTGTCGCGAAATGAGGGCGCAGCCCTCACCGCGTCATACGCGGTAATGATCCCTCGGCACTTTCCGACATCCCCACACCTATCCTTTGAATGCAATCTTCAAAGGAGTTCGACATGGATCGTCAAGGTAATCACCGCTTGCGCCAAGGGCGCTATTCAGAGCCTGGTCGGCTCTACCTGCTGACCACCATCACGCGCCATAGACTACCTCTGTTCGCAAACCTGATCTTCGCGCGGTCGGCAATCCAGCAACTGCGCGCGAGTGATCAAGATGGAAGTTGCCGCTCTCTGGCGTGGGTCCTGATGCCGGACCATTTGCATTGGCTTATCGAGCTTGGGCCGACCAGCTTGAGCAAACTCATGTGTGCCTTCAAGTCGCGTAGCAGTTGCGCGCTTTACCGGCAAGGCGTCGAACGAAAGCACATCTGGCAACCTGGTTTTCATGACCGGGCGTTGCGCAAGGAAGACGATATCAGAGCGACTGCCCGTTATATTATTGCCAATCCCGTAAGGGCTGGCCTGGTGCGACGTGCCGGCGATTATCCGCATTGGGATTGTGTGTGGCTGTGAAGCCGCAGGTGAGGGCTTCGCCCTCATTTCGCGACACAAGGCCGCTCCTACAAAGGATAACGATCTCCTGTGGCCAATCATCCCAGCCAACGATCGCTCTGCTGCAACCGCCACCCCACCCACCCCAGCGTCCCTGCGCGCAGCGCCATGAACACCAGAAACGCCAACCACAACCCATGGTTGCCGAACCCGCTCATGGCCAGCGCAACCGGCAGCGCAATCACCAACGACACCAGCATCGCGTTGCGCATCTCCCGCGCCCGGGTCGCGCCGATGAACAGCCCGTCCAGCAGGTAACTCCACACCGCGATCAACGGCAGCAGCGCCAGGTACGGCAGGTACGGATAGGCTGCGGCCCTCACGCTCTCGATGTCGGTCTGCAGGTCGATGAACAGGTGCCCACCCAGCAGGAACAACCCGGCGAAGCCCAGGCTGGTGATCAGCGACCAGCCGCAGGCCACTACCAGCGAGCGGCGCAAGGTGTCGCGGTGACGAGCGCCGATGGCGTGGCCGCACAGGGCCTCCACCGCGTGGGCCAGCCCGTCAAGGGCATAGGCCGTCAGCAACAGGCCGTTGAGCAGCAGGGCATTGGCCGCCACGGTGGCCTCACCCAGGCGCGCGCCTTGCACCGTGATCAGCAGGAACACCAACTGCAGCGCCAGGCTGCGCAGAAAGATGTCGCGGTTTACCGCCAGCAGCGGGCGCCAGGCCTGCCAGCGCTTCAGCGCCGTCCACACGATATGCCCCGGGTAGGCGCGCAGGGCCGGGCGGGTCAGGGCCAGGCCAAGCAGGGCGCCGCTCCACTCGGCAATCACCGACGCCCGTGCCGAACCCAGCACGCCCCAATCCAGGCCAAGCACGAACCACAGGTTCAAGGCGATGTTCAGCAGGTTGGTGGTTAGCAGGATGGCCAGCGGCGCCCTGGCGTTCTGCGTGCCCAGGAACCAGCCGACCAGCGCGTAGCTGGCCAGTGCCGCAGGCAGGCCGAGCAGGCGGGTGTGGAAGAAGTTTTCGGTAGCTTGCTGCAGGGCCGCACTGGGTTGCATGGCGTGCAGTGCCAGCTGGCTGAAGGGCAGCGCCAGCAGGCCGATCAGCATGGCGAAGCCGAACGCCAGCAGCAGCCCTTGCACCAGCACCTGGCGCAGCGCCGCGCCGTCCCCACGGCCGGCGGCCTGGGCGGCGAAGCCGGTGGAGCCCATGCGCAGGAAGCCCATCAGGCCGACCATGAAGGTGAACATCGTCGCGCCCACGGCCACCGCCCCCAGCTGGTGGGCGTGGGGGAGGTGGCCGATGACGGTGCTGTCGACCAGGGCGACCAAAGGCACGGAGATGTTGGACAGGATCATCGGTGCGGCCAGCGCCCAGACCTTGTGGTGGGTGGGGCGGTGGCGCCAGTCGGTGGTCAGTTGCAGCATTGGAGTCCTTGATCGATCAGGAGCAGGCTCGCGCCCCCGCTTTTCGGAATGGCCACAGTGTAACGGCCAGGCAACCAATTCGCGCGAACATGGTCTCAGCGAGCTATAGTTGCCCCCCTCACGTACACGCTGCCCAAGAGTTCATACTCCATGTTCAACAAAGGATTGTTGCTGGCCTGCGCGCTGGCTTTGCTCGGTGCCTGTGACTCTTCGACGCCGGACAAACCGGTGCCGGCCGAAAAACCGCTGGCCACCACGCCGGCCGAAGCCCCGGCAGCCAGGCGCGAAGACCCGGCCGTACTCGCCAAGCGCTACGAAGGCCGCGAGCTCAGCGTGCTGGATGTGTCGGAAGTGCAGCTCGACGGCGCAGCCACGCTGTCGATCAGTTTCTCTGCGCCGCTGGATGCCGAACAGGACCTGGCCAGCAAGGTGCACCTGGTCGACACCGTCAAAGGCAAGCTCGACGGCGCCTGGGAACTCTCCGACAACCAGATGGAACTGCGCCTGCGCCACCTGGAGCCGCAGCGCAAGCTGGTACTGACCGTCGACAAAGGCCTGCTGGCAGTCAACGGCAAGCAGCTGGACAGCGAATCGATCACCCGCCTGGAAACCCGCGACATGCAGCCGACCATCGGCTTTGCCAGCCGCGGCTCGCTGCTGCCCACGCGCCTGGCTGAGGGGTTACCGGTCATTGCCCTGAACGTCGACAAGGTCGATGTCGAGTTCTTCCGCGTCAAGCCGGCCATGCTCTCGAGCTTCCTGGCCAGCTGGGGGCGCAACAGCAGCCTGTACTACTACCAGTCCAAGGAAACCCTGGACATGGCCGAGCTGGTCTACAGCGGCCGCTTCGACCTCAACCCCGCGCGCAACACCCGCGAGACGGTGCTGCTGCCGATTGCCGGCATCAAGCCGCTGCAGGAAGCGGGCGTGTACCTGGCGGTAATGCGCGCCTCGGGCACCTACGACTACTCGCAGCCGGCAACCTTGTTCACCCTCAGCGACATCGGGGTTTCGGCGCATCGCTACCGCGACCGCCTCGACGTATTCGCTCAAGCCCTGGAAGGCGGCAAGGCGATGAACGGGGTCAACCTGGAAATCCATGACGAGAAAGGCAAGTTGCTGGCCCAGGCCACTACCGACGGCAAGGGCCATGCGCAACTGCCGATCACGCCGAAGGCCGACACCCTGATCGCCACCCAAGGCGTCAACACCACGCTGCTGCGCTTGAATACCGCCGCACTGGACCTGGCCGAGTTCGACATCACCGGCCCGCTGGCCAACCCGCTGCAGTTGTTCATTTTCGGCCCGCGCGACTTGTATCGCCCGGGTGAGACAGTGCTGCTCAACGGCCTGCTGCGCGACCAGGACGGCAAGCCGGTCAAGGCCCAACCGGTAAGCGTCGAAGTGCGCCGACCGGATGAGCAGGTCAGCCGCAAGTTCGTCTGGGAAGCTGATGCCAGTGGCCTGTACCAGTACCAGTTGCAACTGGCCAGCGAGGCGCCGACCGGTCGCTGGCAACTGCTGCTCGACCTGGGCGGCGGGCGCAAGCAGGTGTACGAGTTCCTGGTCGAAGACTTCCTGCCCGAGCGCCTGGCGCTGGAGCTGAAGGGCAGCAGCACACCGCTTTCGCCTGACGAGAATGCCCGCATCCAGGTCAATGGCCGCTACCTCTATGGCGCCCCGGCCGCTGGCAATCGCCTGAGTGGCCAGGCCTATGTGCGCCCGCTGCGCGAGGCGGTGCCGGCGTTGCCTGGCTACCAGTTCGGCTCGGTGAGCGAAACCGAGTTGAACCAGGACCTGGAGCTGGACGAAGTGACCCTCGACCAAGCTGGCAAGGCTGTACTGGATATTGAAAGCCGCTGGGCCGAAGCCCGCTCGCCACTGCAGCTGACCGTACAGGCCAGCCTGCAGGAGTCTGGTGGCCGACCGATCACCCGGCGGCTGGAACAGCCGATCTGGCCCGGTGAACGCCTGCCAGGCCTGCGCGGGCTGTTCGATGGCGAGGAAACCGACAGTGACGGGCCGGTTGAATTCGAGTTCCTGGTGGCCGACCCCGACGGCAACAAGCTGGCGGCCAACGACCTCAAGGTAAGGCTGATTCGCGAACGCCGCGACTACTACTGGAACTACTCGCAGAGCGATGGCTGGAGCTACGCCTACAACGAGAAATTCCTCACCCAGAGCGAGGAGACCATCAGCGTCAAGGCCGGCTCCACAGCCAAGCTCAGCTTCCAGGTGGAGTGGGGGCCTTACCGGGTCGAGGTGGAAGACCCGCAGACGGGCCTGGTTTCCAGCGAGCGCTTCTGGGCCGGTTACCGTGCCCAGGACAACGCCGAAGGCGGCGCGGTGCGCCCGGACCAGGTCAAGCTGGCGCTGGACAAGCCGTCCTACGCTGACGGCGCCACGGCCAAGGTTACCGTTACGCCACCTGCTGCCGGTACCGGTTACCTGATGATCGAATCCAGTGATGGCCCGCTGTGGTGGCAGGAGATCGACGTGCCCGCCGAAGGCAAGGCCTTCGACGTGCCGTTGGACAAGGCCTGGGCCCGCCATGACCTGTACATCAGCGCCTTGGTGATTCGCCCCGGCGAGCGCAAGGCCAACGCCACGCCCAAACGCGCCGTCGGCGTGTTGCACCTGCCGCTGGACAGGGCTGAACGCAAGTTGGCGCTGAGCCTGCAGGCGCCGGAAAAAATGCGCCCCAAACAGCCGCTGACCGTGAAGTTCAAGGCCGCCAACGCCGATGGCAGCGTGCCAAAGCAAGTACACGTGCTGTTGTCGGCAGTGGACGTGGGCATTCTCAACATCACCGACTTCAAGACCCCCGACCCGTTCGCCAGCCTGTTCGGGCGCAAAGCCTACGGCGCCGACCAGCTGGACATTTATGGCCAGCTGATCGAAGCCGGCCAGGGCCGCCTGGCCAGCCTGGCATTTGGCGGTGATGCGGCCATGGCCAAGGGCGGCAAGCGCCCCAACACCACGGTGACCATCGTTGCCCAGCAGAGCCTGCCCGTTACCCTGGACGACAAGGGCGAGGGCCAGGCCACGGTCGATATTCCTGACTTCAATGGCGAGCTGCGGCTGATGGCCCAGGCCTGGACCGAGGAGCATTTCGGCATGGCCGAAGGCAAGACGGTGGTTGCCGCGCCACTGATTGCCGAGCTGTCGGCCCCGCGCTTCCTGGCCGGTGGTGACCGTACCAGCCTGGCGCTGGACCTGGCCAACCTGTCGGGCCGCGCCCAGCAGTTGAATGTGGACATCAGCACTGAAGGGCAGCTGAGCCTGGCCACCAATGCTGTGCAAAACGTTGCCCTGGCCGAGGGCCAGCGCTCGACGCTGATGATCCCGGTACAGGCCCAGGGTGGGCTGGGGCAGGGCAAGGTGCACGTGCGCGTCACTGGCCTGCAATTACCGAACGAACCGGCCACCGCGTTCGAACGCGAGTGGACGTTGGGCGTGCGCCCGGCCTACCCGGCGATGCTCAAGCACTACCGCGTGGCCTTAAAGGACCAGCCGTGGACATTGCCCGAAGCCGACCTGGCCGCCTTCGAACCCGCCGGCCTGGAAGCCAGCCTGGCCTTGTCGAGCCGGCCGCCGCTGAACCTGGCCGAGCAGATCCGCGCCCTCGAAGCCTACCCCTACGGTTGCCTGGAACAGACCACCAGCGGCCTTTACCCGTCGTTGTATGCCGATGCCGACAGCCTCAAGCGCCTGGGCATCAAGGGCGAACCGGCGGATGTGCGCAAACGCAAGATCGAAATGGGCATCGAGCACCTGCTGGGCATGCAGCGCTACAACGGCAGCTTTGGCCTGTGGAGCTCGGACAGCGAAGAAGAGTACTGGCTGACCGCCTACGTCACCGATTTCCTCCTGCGTGCCCGTGAGCAGGGTTATGGCGTGCCGGCCGAAGCGCTGAAGAAGGCCAGCGAGCGCCTGCTGCGCTACCTGCAGGAGCGTAACCTGATCGAAGTTGACTACAGCGAAAACGCCGACCATACCCGCTTTGCCGTGCAGGCCTATGCGGCGCTGGTGCTGTCGCGCAGCCAGCAGGCGCCGCTGGGCGCCCTGCGTGGCCTGTTCGAGCGCCGCGCCGACGCCCGCTCTGGCCTGCCGCTGGTGCAGCTGGCGGTGGCGCTGGACAAGATGGGTGACAAGCCGCGTGCCGAACAGGCGTTGCAGGCTGGCTTGGGTATCAGCCGCGGCAAAGGCTGGATGGCCGACTACGGCAGTGCGCTGCGCGACCAGGCGCTGATTCTGGCGCTGCTGCAGGAGAGCAACCTGGCCAGCAGCCAGGTCGATCAGCGCCTGTTCGCCTTGTCGGATGAACTGGCGGCCAACCGCTGGCTGTCGACCCAGGAGCGCAACGCCCTGTTCCTTGCCGGGCGCGGCCTGCTGGGCAAGCCCGAAGGCAAGTGGCAGGCCCGCCTGGACAGCGCTGGCGAGGTGCGCGAGTTCAACAATGCCGAGGCTGGCATGAAGCTGGAAGGCCCTTTGCTGGCCTCGCCGCTAAGTGTGCAGAACCAGGGCAGCGAAACGTTGTACCAGCAACTGACCTTGTCCGGTTACCCACGCCAGGCGCCTGCGGCCGGCGGCAACGGGCTGCAGATCCGTCGTGAGTACCTGGGCATGAATGGCCAACCGCTGGACCTGCACAACCTGCGCAGTGGCGACCTGGTACTGGTGCACCTGGCACTCAAGGCCGAAGAGCGTGTGCCGGATGCGCTGGTGGTGGACCTGCTGCCGGCAGGCCTGGAGCTGGAAAACCAGAACCTGGCACAAAGTGCCGCCAGCCTGGATAACGCCAGCAGCGCGGTGAAGGAATGGCGCGAGTCGATGCAGAACGCCAGCGTGGTGCACCAGGAATACCGTGATGACCGTTACGTCGCCGCGCTGAAACTCGACGGCTACGGCACCACCCACCTGCTGTACCTGGCGCGGGCGGTGACCCCGGGCACGTACCGCGTGCCGCCGCCGCAGGTCGAGTCGATGTACCGGCCGAACCTGCAGGCGGTGGGGGATGGGCAAGGGGAGATGACCGTCAAGGCCCGCTAAGGCGAAAGCTGCACATGAGCAGCCTCGTGCTGCGAAGAGGCCGGTAAGCCCCATGAAAAGGGAGCTAGCAGTACCGGCCTCTTCGCAGCACAAGGCTGCTCATACAAAAGATGTCGCTTCGGCTTTCAGTGAATCACCCAGCTCATCACCCACAGTCCCAGCACCAGCCAGATGATCCCAAGGATGATCGAGGCGCGCATGAACGCGCGGATGGCCGAGTACAGCAGCATCAGGCCGATGATCAGGGCCAGGATGCTGACCAGCGAGGTGTCCATGCCCAAGGTGCGCGCCAGGCCGTCGATGAAATTGCCACCGGCATTGGCCAGCAGGTTGAACAGCCCGCTCAAAGCGTCGACGATGATGCGGATCAACGACCCCAGTGCCTGGCCCAGCCACTCGAAAAAACCTTCTACATGCATAGTTGCTTCCTGATGAACGAATCGGCGAGTCTGCCGTTCCCAAGCCTTTGGCCATTCGCTGGCCAGGTCGGTTCCCGATGCCAAGCTTAGCGCGGCCACGCACCCGTGCGGGCAAGCTGTTGCGCGCCATGGCGATCGGCATGCTGGTGCTGTTCGGCCTGGTCTGGCTGGCCGACCGTATCTGGCCGCTGCCACTGCCGGGCGACGACCTGGCCCGGGTGGTGCTGGCCGAGGACGGTACGCCACTGTGGCGCTTTGCCGATGCCGAGGGTGTCTGGCGCTACCCGGTGAGCCCTGACCAGGTTTCGCCGTTGTACCTGCAGGCCTTGCTGACCTACGAGGACCGCTGGTTCTACAGCCATCCGGGGGTCAACCCGTTCGCGCTGGCACGCGCTGCCTGGCTGAACCTGCGGGGCGGGCGTGTGGTGTCGGGCGGCAGCACGCTGTCGATGCAGGTGGCGCGCCTGCTCGACCCGCATGACCGTACCCTGGCCGGGAAACTGCGGCAGCTGTGGCGTACGGCGCAGCTGGAATGGCATTTGTCCAAACGTGACATCCTGCAGATATACCTGAACCGTGCGCCCTTCGGCGGTACCTTGCAGGGCGTTGCGGCGGCCAGCTGGGCATACTTGGGCAAGTCGCCCATGCACCTCAGCCCCGCCGAAGCGGCGCTGCTGGCGGTACTGCCCCAGGCGCCCAGCCGGCTGCGCCCCGACCGTCACCCCGAGCGCGCCCAGCGCGCCCGGGACAAGGTGCTGCAGCGCCTAGCCGAATACCAGGTGTGGCCTGAACAGCAAATCCGCGAGGCCGCCGAGGAACCTCTGGTGCTGGCGCCCCGCCAGGAACCGGCCCTGGCGCCGTTGCTGGCCCGGCGCCTGAACAGCGCCGACAGCCCGCCGCTGATCCGCACCACGCTCGATGCCGCGCTGCAGCGACGCCTTGAAGACTTGCTGCTGGGTTGGCGCGCACGTCTGCCAGAGCGCACGTCCGCAGCCATTGTGGTGGTCGAGGCGCAGACCATGGCGGTGCGTGCCTATCTCGGCTCTATAGACCTGGCTGACGAACGCCGCTTCGGGCATGTGGACATGGTGCGCTCATTGCGCTCGCCCGGCTCGACCCTCAAGCCCTTCCTCTACGGCATGGCGCTGGATGATGGCCTGATCCATTCCGAATCGTTGTTGCAGGATGTGCCACGGCGCTACGGCGACTACCGCCCCGGCAATTTCTCGATGGGTTTCAGCGGGCCGGTTTCGGCCAGTTCGGCCTTGGCGCTGTCGCTCAACCTGCCGGCGGTGCAATTGCTGGAAGCTTACGGCCCCAAACGCTTTGCCGCGCAACTGCGCATGGCGGGCATGCCGCTGATACTCCCGCCGTTGGCCGAGCCCAACCTGTCGCTGATCCTTGGCGGCGCCGGTAGCCGGCTGGAGGAACTGGTTGGCGGGTATGCGGCGCTGGCACGGGGTGGCAACAGTGCCCGGGTGCGCCTGCAACCGCAGGACCCGCTGGTCGAACGCCGCCTGCTGTCGCCAGGTGCGGCGTGGATCATCCGGCGCATCCTCAGTGGGCAGGCCCGCCCGGACCGTGACCCGCATGCCGAGTTGGTGCAGCGCCCGCAACTGGCCTGGAAGACCGGCACCAGTTACGGCTTTCGCGATGCCTGGTCGATTGGCGTTGGCCCGCGCTACCTGATCGGCGTATGGATCGGCCGCCCCGACGGCACGCCGGTGCCCGGCCAGTTCGGCCTGGCTTCGGCGGCGCCGCTGATGCTGCAGGTGCACGACCTGCTGAGCAACCGTGACAGCCAGCGTGGCATCAGTGTGCCGGTCGAACGGGTGCCGGCAAATGTCGGGGTGGCGGCGATCTGTTGGCCTTTGGGCCAGCCGATGAGCAGGAAGGACCCCAA
>NZ_JABMCW010000192.1:0-10619 GCF_013179705.1 Pseudomonas sp. CM25
CCGCGCCGGCAGAAAAAACTCAGCCGCACACCCTACAGCCTGGACGGCCTGGCCGCAGTCATCGGGCCTGCGCCAGCCGACCGCCAGCGCTTCCTGCTGGCGTTGCAACAGAGCCTGCAGGCCGACCTGGCCACCTTGATGGCGCTGCACCCGGAGCACGACGGCCCTGCGATTGCCGACCACGCCCACAAAGTGCTCAGCGCCGCGCGCATGCTGGAAGCCCCCCGCCTGATGGCGGCCTGCGATGCCTTGGCGGTCAGTGGCTTGCCCTGCGCCCAGCTGCGCCTGCGTCGCCAGTCTCTGGCGCGGCACATGTGCCGGGTGGAACGCGCACTGGCCAAGGAACTGGCCGCAGCGACCTGCACTCAGGCAGGCAGCGAAGCGCGTTAGCTGGTAGACTGCGCGGCGTTATTACCTAAGAGGATTGTTTCATGGCCACAAACCGCTCCCGTCGTCTGCGCAAGAAGCTGTGTGTCGACGAGTTTCAGGAATTGGGCTTCGAGCTGAACCTGGAATTCAAGGAAGATCTGAATGACCAGGCAATCGATGCTTTCCTCGACGCGTTTCTGGCTGAAGCCATGGACGCCAACGGCCTGGACTATGTAGGCGGTGACGATTTCGGCCTGGTGTGCTCGGTCAAGCGCGGCTCGGTCAGCGAAGAGCAACGCGCTGCCGTTGAAGCCTGGCTCAAAGGTCGCAGCGAACTGACCAAAGTCGAGGTCAGCCCGCTGCTCGACGCCTGGTACCCGGAAAAGCCGATCAACAAGGCTGAGTAATACTCGCCTGGTTCAATCGGTAGAAGGCCACCCTCGCGGTGGCCTTTTTTATGCGCGGTGCTTTTTCAGGAAGGGCGCTTTTCCGTCGAACGTGGCGCATCATCGCTGCGCTTGGGGCATAATGCGTAGGCTTTCGTCGTGGGGCCATCATCTCATACAGCCCCAAGCCCATTCCCCTCGCCGCAGGGTATTTACTCGCTATGATCAAAACGCTTCGTCCCCTGATTCTTGCCGGCCTGCTGCTGCCACTTGCCTTGCCCAGCCAGGCCGCCGCCGTCAATACCACGCTCCCCGCCAAGGTCCAGCAGGCCCTCAAGGCCAACAAGTTGCAAGACACCGCCTTGTCACTGGTGATGCTGCCGCTGGACGGTCCCGGCACCGCGACCGTGTTCAATGCCGATGTTTCAGTGAACCCGGCTTCGACCATGAAACTGGTCACCACCTACGCCGCCCTCGAACTGCTGGGCCCGACCTTCCAGTGGAAAACCGAGTTCTACACCGACGGCACCCTGAGCAACGGCGTACTCAACGGCAACCTGTACCTCAAAGGTGGCGGTGACCCGAAACTGAACATGGAAAAACTGTGGCTGCTGATGCGTGACCTGCGCGCCAACGGCGTGCGCACCATCACCGGTGACCTGGTGCTGGATCGCAGTCATTTCGTGCAACCCAACCTGCCGCAGTTCAACGACGACGGCGGCGATGTTAACAAACCCTTTCTGGTCAAGCCCGACTCGCTGCTGGTCAACCTCAAGGCCCTGCGCTTCGTGGCCCGCAACGATGGCGGCAAAGTCACCATCGCGGTCGAGCCACCGATTGCCAGCATCCGCATCGACAACCAGGTCAAGGCAGTGGCGTCCAGGCAGTGTACCGGTGATGTGCGCTACAACCCGGTACCCCAGGCCGATGGCATCAGCGTGACGGTCAGCGGCCAGCTGGGTGACGGCTGCAATTCGCAGACCTACCTGTCGCTGCTCGACCACTCGACTTACGCTGCCGGTGCCGTCCGCGCAATCTGGAACGAGCTGGGTGGCAGCATCCAGGGTGGTGACCGCGTCGAAAACGTTCCCAAGAGCGCTCGCTTGCTGGCCCGTGCCTTCTCGCCAGACCTGGTGGAAGTGATCCGCGACATCAACAAGTACAGCAACAACACCATGGCCCAGCAGTTGTTCCTCAGCCTGGGCGCGCAGTTCCGCACCGATGCCGATGGCGACGATGCCCGTGCCGCCCAGCGCGTGGTGCGCCAGTGGCTGGCGAAAAAAGGTATCACCGCGCCACACCTGGTGATGGAAAACGGCTCTGGCCTGTCGCGCGCCGAGCGGGTCAGCACCCGGGAAATGGCGGCGATGCTGCAGGCCGCCTGGAAAAGCCCCTACGCGGCAGAATTCATGAGCTCGATGCCACTGGTGGGCATGGACGGCACCATGCGCAAGCGCCTGAAGCGCACCGCCATGACCGGTGAAGGGCATATCAAGACCGGCACGCTGAACACCGTGCGGGCGATTGCCGGCTTCAGCCGTGACAGCAACGGCCATACCTGGGCGGTGGCGGCGATCCTCAACGACCCGAAACCGTGGGGCGCATCGCAAGTGCTGGACCAGGTGCTGCTGGACCTGTATCGCCAGCCGAAGCTGGCCGGCAGCACCGCTGCCAACTGATTGCACGGTTCGTCCCGGCGCTTGCGCGGCTAACGCCGCGAAGCGCCGGGACAGGCAAACCACAACTGTTACGCCGACTCGCCCTCCACCCGGTCCCGCCCGGCCTGCTTGGCCGCATACACCCCGGCATCGGCCCGTAGCAGCAACGCATCGGCGCCCTCCCCCGGCCGCCACCCCGCCACGCCAAAGCTCGCGGTGACCGTGCCCACCCCCTCCACCGACAGATTGCGCAGCCCTTGCCACAACTCCAGCGCCAGCAGCCGTGCCTGCTCGGCATCGCTGCCCGGGCACAGCACCATGAACTCCTCCCCCCCCAACCGGCAGAACACATCGGTACGCCGCAAGCGCTGGCCGATGCGCTGACACAGGCTACGCAGCACCCGGTCGCCCACGGCATGGCCAAAGCGGTCATTGATACGCTTGAAGTGATCGATGTCGAGCATGATCACCGCCAGCGCCAGGCCATCGCGATCAGCCCGTTCCAGCTCCACCTTGAGCCGCTCCTGGAAGTAGCGGCGGTTATGAATGCCGGTCAGCGAGTCGGTAACCGACAGCGCCCGTAACTCCTCCTCCACGCCCTTGAGGTCGGAGATATCGGTGAGATAGCCGTGCCACAGGGTGCAGCCCTGCTCGCCCACCTCCGGTGTGGCCTCGCCACGCACCCAGCGCAGGCCGGCCCGTGGCAGGCAGACGCGGTATTCTTCCCGCCAGGGCGACAGGTGTTCGGCCGAGTACCAGACGGAACGGCGCACACGGTCCAGGTCATCGGGGTGAATACGCTCGAAAACCGGCGTGGCATCTTCGCGCAACTGCTGCAGATCGACTTCGTAGATGTCGTACAGGCCCATGCTCGCGTACGGAAAGCACGAGTGGCCGTCGGCATCCAGCCGATACTGGTAGATACCACCGGGTACCTCGGCACTGAGCTTTTCCAGCAAGCGGTCACGCGCGGCCAGCGCCTCATGCACCCGGCGCCGCTCGGTCACATCGATGCAAATGGCCAGGTAGCCAACCCACAAACCCTGCTCGTCAAGCATGGCGGTGACCAGCATGTTGGCCACCAGCTGGCTGCCATCGGCGCGCAACAAGGTCCATTCGCCGGGTTCGCAGCCCTGCTCCCGAACCGTCTCGGCAAACATGGCTTGGCCGCCGGCAATGGGGCGACCAAAGCGCAGGCTCATGGCCTGCGCACGCAAGCTCAATTCCTCTGGGAGCACCAGGTTTTCAAGGCGCAACTGGCCGATCGCCGCGCTGGCCGGATAGCCGAGCATCTGCTCGGCACCGGCATTGAAGGTAGTGACCACGCCCTTGAGGTTGGTGGCGATGATGGCGACCTGGGTCGCAGCATCCAGCACGCTGCGCAGCTGGTTGTGGGTGCCACGCAGCGACTGCTCGCTGACCCGTAGCTCTGCGGTGCGCTGCTCGACGAGGGCCAGGGCACGCTGCCTCTGGCTGAACAGGCTGTACAGCAGGACACTGAGCAGCAGGCTCAACAGCCCGCCCAGCAGGCTGATTGCCAGCACCGCAGATGAACGATTGGCCTGCACGAACGCCAGGCTCGGTCGAATATTCAACTGGAATTGATGGTCAGCCAGGTGCAGCAGCCGGTTGCTGGCCAATGACAAACGCGCGACCTGGTTCTGCGAGTCGAACAGTACTTCGGGGCCTTGCAGCCCGGTCGGGTCGACAATAGTAACGACCAGATTGTCATCGGCCGCCACCGGCCGGCCATCACTGACCAGCTGCCGCATGCTCAACAAGGCCATCACATAGCCCGCTGCCGCGCCGTGGGGGTTGGCATCGGAAAACACCGGCGCAACCATCAGCAGGGCACGCGCATCCGAGGTGCCATCGAACAGGGCAATTGGCTCGGACACCGCCATGCTGTCCGGTCCTAGGGCACGTGCAAGGGCCGCCTGAGGAACACCTTGCCCGGCCAGGTCCAGACCAGGCGGCAATCCGGGCATTTCAGCCGGCTGGGTATACAGCACCGGGAAGTAATGGTCGCGCAGTGGCGCATCGCGCCACTGGCCTTGCGAGTCCTGGTCACGGATCGCATAGCCCGAGCCGGAATCGGCCAGGCGCTCGAACTCGGCCCGCTGCGCGGCTTCGACCCGCGGCGCCCAGGCATAGGCCAGGGTCCGGTGGAGCAATGGCCGGGCATAACCGTCGAATTCGCGCGGGGTAATTTCGTGGGAGAAGCTGAAGAACCGCCGCAGCCCGGCCAGGCGCTGCTGCTGTTCGTCAAAACGCTCGGCGATACGGCTGAAGCGTTCGCTGGCCAGCAGCTCGAAACGCTGGCGCAACTGCTGCTTGTATAAAGACTGCGCGGCAAGCGCCAGGGCGGCCGTCAACAAAGCGCCCGCTACCAGCGCCACCAGTGCGAGCGCCCAGGCGGACACCGCTTCTGTGCACAGGCCAGATAACCTCGCACGCACGCCATGCTTTGACATACACACATCTCGTCACGTCAGCGTCCTGCGGATTATCTTGCCCTGCCCTCAGTTATAGCTATTGGCCATCAGCCGCGCAATGTACCTCGTCGCCTCAGCGCAATTGCAGGCGCCAGGCCCGGTGGATACGGTTGTTGCGAGCGAAGTCCGGGTCCAGGGTCTGGGCTGTGATTTCCTCGACTGCGTAACGCGCCATCAGGTGCTCGTCCAGCTGGAACTTGCGGAAGTTGTTGGAGAAGTACAGCACGCCGCCCGGCTCCAGGCGGGCCATGGCCAGGTCCAGCAGTTGCACGTGGTCGCGCTGCACGTCGAACACGCCTTCCATACGCTTGGAGTTGGAGAAGGTTGGCGGGTCGATGAAGATCAGGTCGTAGCTGTCGCGGTTGCCTTCCAGCCAGGCCATCACATCGCTCTGCTCCAGGCGATTGCGCTCGGAGAAGCCATTGAGCGCCAGGTTGCGCCGCGCCCAGTCCAGGTAGGTTTTCGACAAGTCCACGCTGGTGGTGCTGCGCGCCCCGCCCTTGGCCGCATGCACGGTAGCCGTCGCGGTGTAGCAGAACAGGTTGAGGAAGCGCTTGCCGGCGGCTTCACGCTGGATGCGCATGCGCATCGGCCGGTGGTCGAGGAACAGCCCGGTGTCGAGGTAATCGGTGAGGTTGACCAGCAGCTTGACGCCACCTTCGCTCACTTCCTGGAAGCGGCCTTCAGTCGCCTGGCGCTCGTACTGGCGCGTACCGCTCTGCCGTTCGCGGCGCTTGAGCACCACACGCTGCGGCGAAATGCCCAGCGCTTGCGGGATGGCCGCCAGCGCATCGAGCAAGCGCGCCTGGGCCTTTTCCGGGTCGATCGAACGTGGCGCGGCGTATTCCTGCACGTGCACCCAGTCATGGTACAGGTCGACTGCCAGGGCGTACTCCGGCATGTCGGCATCATACAGGCGGTAGCAGTCGACCTGCTCGCGACGGGCCCACTTGCCCAGTTGCTTGAGGTTTTTCTGCAGGCGGTTGGCGAACATCTGCGCGCCTTCCGACAAACGCGCCGGCTCGCTGGCCACAGCGGCCTGCTGGCGAGGTTCGCTGCCTTCAGGTTGGGCCTCGCGGCGCTCGCCGGTGACGAACTGGTCGGGCTGCACCTTGAACAGCAGCAGCTTGCACGGCAAGGCGCCGTTCCAGAACGCGTATTGCTTGTGGCTGCGAATGCCCATGCGCTTGCCCAGCTGAGGCGCGCCGGTGAACACCGCGGCCTCCCAGCCCATGCATGCCTGACGCAGGCGCTCGCCAAGGTTCTGGTAGAGATACAGCAGGCTGGCTTCGTCACCCAGGCGCTCGCCGTACGGTGGGTTGCTGATGACCAGACCTTTCTGGTTCTGGTCCGGGCGCGGCTCGAAGCTGCTGACTTCGCCCTGGTAGATTTTCACCCAGTCGCCCAGCCCGGCACGCTCGACGTTGTTGCGACCCGGCTGGATCAGCCGCGGATCGGCTTCGTAGCCACGGATCCACAGCGGCGGCCGGGCCAAGCCGGCCTGCGCCCGCGCCTGCGCCTCGTCATGCACCTTGCGCCACAGCGCTGGCACGTGACCAAGCCAGGCACTGAAGCCCCAGCGTTCACGCTTGAGGTTGGGGGCGATGTCGGCGGCGATCATCGCCGCTTCGACCAGGAAGGTACCCACGCCGCACATCGGGTCGGCCAGCGCGCCACCTTCGGCGGCGATACGTGGCCAGCCAGCACGGATCAGCACCGCCGCTGCCAGGTTTTCCTTCAGTGGCGCAGCACCTTGCTGCAGGCGGTAGCCACGCTGGTGCAGGCTGTGCCCCGACAGGTCGAGGGAGAGAATCGCCTCGCCACGGTCCAGGCGCAGGTGTACGCGCACGTCCGGGTCGATCTTTTCAACCGATGGGCGCAGGCCTTCGCGGTTGCGCAGCTTGTCGACTATGGCATCCTTGACCTTCAGCGCGCCGAAGTGGGTGTTGTCGATGCCCGAGCCGTGGCCGCTGAATTCCACCGCCAGGGTGCCGTCAGCCGCCAGGTGGTCGGCCCAGTCCAGCGCATTGACGCCATCGTAGAGGTCGTCGGCGTTCTTCATGGAGAAGCGCTTGAGCACCAGCAGCACGCGGTTGGCCAGGCGTGACCAGACGCACAGACGGTAGGCGGTTTCCATGTCGGCTTCGCCGCGAATGGCCGAGGTGTGCTCACGCACCTCCTCCAGGCCGAGGCTCCGGGCCTCTTCGGCGAGCAGGCCTTCCAGGCCTTTGGGGCAAGTGAGATAAAGTTCGAAACGGTCCGACATGAGTAATCCAGCGCCTTTGGGCTATTTGACTGACGGGGCGACGCATCGCCCCGCGATGTTTGCCCGCATGCCTTCCAGCAGGCGTGCGGGTGGCCTTTGCTGCACGCAAGCGTGCCTTGCAAGGCCGGGCCGCCTGACCGATCTGCGCTTGGCCCAGTGGCAAAGACAGCTTAGATCATCAGGCAGTATTAAAAATTCTGGCGATTACCGGGCCCATGTGACCCTTCGTCGCATTTCAAATTATTTCTGTCACACGCCAACTGCGCTGGCGAAATGACGTCAATGATCGGCAAACCCCGATCATAGCGGGCTCAACGCCAAACAAGGTTGAGTCGCATTTATTTACTTATCTCCTCACCCTCGGAAAGGTTACGTCCTTATGACAAATCGATCATTCACAGGGTGACTCGCATTCGTTAGAACTGGTCTCAGGCCGCTTCGCAACGAGGCGGCACCTTCAGCTCGCCACGCCGGCAGCGAGCGCAAACCGGCAGAAAGACTCTGCCCGGCCTCGGAGAGGCCGACGGGACATTACAGTCAACAAGTGAGGGCAACACCCTATGAGAAGACTTAAGCGTGATCCGTTGGAAAGAGCATATTCACGTGGCTACCAATACGGGGTCACCGGCAAATCCCGCGAACTTTGCCCCTTCAATCTTCCTTCTGTTCGCCAAGCCTGGATCAACGGCTGGCGTGAAGGTCGCGGTGATAACTGGGACGGAATGACTGGCACCGCTGGCATCCATAGACTCAACGAAAATCACGCCGTTGGCTGATCGAGGACACTGAATTCGAGTTACCATGCGCGCCCCATCCGGGCGGCGGGCTACGGCCCAGGGGCCCCTTGATGGGGCCCTTTTTCATGCCTGCCGTTCAGGCCTTCGGTAGCGCCGCAATGGCATCCACCGACTCGCGAATCAGCGACGGCCCCTTGTAGATGAAGCCCGAGTAGATCTGCACCAGGCTCGCCCCGGCAGCGATTTTCTCGGCGGCATGGCGGCCTTCGGTAATACCGCCGGCAGCGATGATCGGCAACTTGCCGCCCAGCTCACCCGCCAGCACCTTGACGATGTGCGTGCTCTTCTCCAGCACTGGCGCGCCCGACAGGCCGCCCGCCTCGCCACCATACGGCAGCGCTTCGACACCTTCACGGCCCAGCGTGGTGTTGGTGGCAATCACCCCGTCCATGCCCGATTCCATCAGTGCGGCGGCCACCAGGGCGGTTTCTTCATCGCTCATGTCAGGGGCAATCTTGATCGCCAGCGGCACGCGCTTGCCATGGCTGACGGCCAGCTGCTCGCGGCGCTCGGCCAGGGCATCGAGCAACTGCTTGAGCGAGTCGCCGAACTGCAGGCTGCGCAGGCCGGGGGTGTTGGGCGAACTGACATTGACCGTGACATAGCTGGCGGCGCTATACACTTTGTCCAGGCAGATCAGGTAGTCATCGACGGCGCGCTCCACCGGGGTATCGAAGTTCTTGCCGATGTTGATGCCCAGTACACCGCTGTAGCGCGAAGCACGCACGCGGCCGAGCAGGTGATCGACCCCCAGGTTGTTGAAGCCCATGCGGTTGATGATGGCCGTCGCTTCCGGCAGGCGGAACAGCCGCGGCTTGGGGTTGCCCGGCTGTGGCCGCGGGGTGACCGTGCCGATTTCGACAAAGCCGAAGCCCAGCTGGGCGAACCCGTCGATGGCCGCGCCGTTCTTGTCCAGGCCTGCCGCCAGGCCCACCGGGTTGGCGAAGTTCAAGCCCATGACCGTGACCGGCAATGCCGCAGGCTGCTTGCACAGCACACCGTTGAGGCCAAGACGGCCACCGGCGCCGATCAGGTCCAGGGACAGGTCGTGGGAGGTTTCCGGGGAAAGCTTGAACAGCAGCTGGCGGGCCAGGGTATACATGGGCGGGCAAGGCTCAGGGTGAGTGAGGGGGCGATTATAGCCAGCGAGGGGCTGGCAGGACAGTAAATCATGGCCTGCCTTGCAAGCCCTGGCACATGCGTTGCACCTGCAAGGCCACAGCCTTCTCAGTACGGGCGAGGAACCTTGTGAATACTGTACCCCGAGCAACCCCGCTGGCCTGGGCCAACGGCAGTGACACGCCGGAGAAACCCAGCCTGAACATCGGCTACATGGCCCTGACCGACTGCGCCTCGGTGGTGGTGGCCGCCACCCAGGGCTTCGCCCAGCAATACGGCCTTACCCTCAACCTCAGGCGCCAGGGCTCCTGGGCCGGGCTGCGCGACAAGCTGGTCAGTGGCGAACTGGACGCCGCGCACTGCCTGTACGGCCTGGTCTATGCCGTACACCTGGGCATCGGCGGCGCACCGGCCAGCGACATGGCGGTGCTCATGGGGCTGAACCAGAACGCACAGGCCATCAACCTGTCGCCTGCCCTGCAGCGCAAGGGCGTGACCAGTCCTGAAGCATTGGCGCAGCGGGTGCACCAACAGGGCGCGCGCCTGACCTTTGCCCAGACATTCCCCACTGGCACCCACGCCATGTGGCTGTATTACTGGCTGGCCAGCCAAGGCATTCACCCGCTGCACGATGTCGACAGCGTGGTGGTACCGCCAGCGCAGATGGCCGCGCACATCGAGGCCGGCCGCATCGACGGCTTTTGCGTCGGCGAACCTTGGGCTGCCGATGCAGTCGCCCGGGGCCAGGGTTTCACCCTGGCCACCAGCCAGTCGATCTGGCCGGACCACCCGGAAAAGGTTCTGGCCTGTGCCCGCGGCTTCGCCGAGCGCTACCCCAATAGCGCGCGCGCACTGATCAAGGCGGTACTTGCTGCCAGCCGGTTCATCGAGCAGAGCCCGGAAAACCGCCGCAGCACCGCACAACTGCTCAGCGGCAGCGCCTACCTGGACACCCCCGTGGAAAGCATCGAAGCCCGCCTGCTCGGCCACTACCAGGATGGCCTGGGCAACCACTGGCAAGACCCGCATGCGTTGCGCCTGTTCGACCATGGCCGGGCCAACCTGCCATACCTGTCCGACGGCATGTGGTTCATGACCCAGTTCCGCCGCTGGGGCCTGCTGCGCGAAGACCCCGACTACCTTGGCGTGGCCCGTCAGGTACAGCAACTGGCGCTGTACCGCGAGGCCGCGCAAAGCCTGGGCGTGGCCTGCCCTTCGCAGGTACTGCGCAGCAGCCTGCTGATCGACGGCACCCGCTGGGACGGCAGCGACCCCCACGGCTATGCCCGCAGCTTCAGCCTGCACGCACTGGGCGACCTGCCCGATGCGCGCGCCGGTGTATGAGGGGGACGACCATGTTGCGCATCCTGCTGATCGACGACACCACAAGCAAGCTCGGCCGCCTCAAGGCGGCGCTGAGCGAGGCCGGGTTCGAGGTTACCGAAGCCCCAGGCCTGACCATCGACCTGCCCGCCTGCGTCGCAACGGTGCGCCCCGACGTGGTGCTGATCGACACTGACTCCCCGGAC
>NZ_JABMCW010000193.1:0-10612 GCF_013179705.1 Pseudomonas sp. CM25
CCCTTACAGCATCTTCTGAACTACCTAACTCGTTGAATATCAAGGAGTTTGTCGTTCCGTTGTCGCTGGAAGTGGGGCGCATTATAAGGGGATTCGAAAGGGCGTCAACCTTTAATTTCAAGAAAGTAAAATATACGGGGAAAAGACCATATCAAGACCGCCAGGTGCCCGCCACAACCCCCTTGCACCACCCAACCACCTTTGCGCACTATACTGCGCACACCCCCAAGCCCGCCCAAGGATTCCCCCACCTAAATGAACACCCAGCCCCGCAGCCTGGCCGCTACCCTCTTCCCGATCGGCCTGCTGCTCATCGCCATGGCCTCGATCCAGACCGGCGCCTCCCTGGCCAAAAGCATGTTCCCCATCATCGGCGCTCAAGGCACCACCACCCTGCGCCTGATCTTCGCCAGCATCATCATGCTGTTGATCCTGCGGCCATGGCGAGTGCGAATGACTGCCAGCGCACTGCGCAATGTCATCATCTATGGGATGGCCCTGGGCGGCATGAACTTCCTCTTCTATATGGCGCTGCAAACCGTACCGATCGGTATCGCCGTTGCGCTGGAGTTCACCGGCCCGCTGGCAGTGGCGATCTTTTCCTCGCGGCGGGCGATCGACTTCGTGTGGATCGGCCTGGCCATCGCCGGCCTGCTGCTGTTGCTGCCAGCAGGCCACAGCGGCCAGGCACTCGACCCGGTGGGCGCTGCCTACGCCCTGGGCGCTGGTGTCTGCTGGGCGCTGTACATCCTGTTCGGGCAGCGTGCCGGCGCCGAACACGGCATCCAGACTGCGGCGCTAGGGGTAGTGGTCGCCGCCCTGTTCGTCGCCCCCATCGGTATTGTCCACGCCGGCGCCGCACTCCTGACGCCCGCCGTGATCCCGATGGCGATTGGAGTCGCAATACTCTCCACCGCCCTGCCCTACAGCCTGGAAATGGTTGCCCTTACGCGCATTCCGGCGCGCACCTTCGGCACCCTGATGAGTATCGAACCGGCGTTCGGTGCGCTGTCCGGGCTGCTGTTCCTCGGCGAGGTGCTGACGGTTACCCAGTGGCTGGCGATTCTGGCAATCATTACCGCCTCGGTCGGTACGACCCTGTCCATGCGCAAGGAGCCGAGCCCGGCCATCGCCGCAGACTGATATGAGAAATATTTTCATTTGAGACGGGAATAGTGATTGAAGCGACCCGTCTCGCTGATTAAGCTGTCACAGAATCATCATCTTTACGCTATCTACTGAGCCGACCACGGACGCTGGGGAACTTTCAGGAAGATTCGAAGCGATAACGACAGGGCCAGACACTGGACCGCCCTGCATTTAAGGACAGGAATGAAACGTATTTTGCTCATCCTGGCCATCTTGGCAATTGCTGGATGTGCCGCCACGGCCAAGACTGAGGTCAAACGCGGGAAGAAGGGGCTGCATATCAATTGCTCTGGCCTCTCCTCCTCATGGGACAAGTGCTACAGCAAGGCCGCGAGTTCGTGCAGCGCACGAGGCTACAGGGTCATCGCCCGCTCAGGTGACACCGACGAAGAGCAGGGTGACTACCTGTTCGGGATCAACCCGGCGGGCTACACCAGCCGCAGCATGATCGTCGTCTGCAAGTAGCAACAGGGCAGCGCTGAAGCTGCCCTTTTAATTTGCTCCTTAGAGGGGTGCGGTACGCGCCTCCAGCCAGGCCAGCGCTTCGCCATTGAGCAGGGGCGCCAGGCGCTCGCGCACCGTGGAGTGATAGTCGTTCAACCACTGCAGCTCTTCCTCGGCCAGCAACTTGGGCAGCAAGCAGCGGGTGTCGATCGGGCACAGCGTCAATGTCTCGAATTTCAGGAAGTCGCCGAAGGCACTCTTGCCCGCCTCACGGTTGACTACCAGGTTTTCGATGCGCACGCCCCACTGGCCGGGGCGATACGTGCCCGGTTCGATCGAGCTGATCATGCCCGCCTGCATCGCGGTCTGCGGCGTGGCTGCCGCCTGGTAGGCAATCACTTGCGGCCCCTCATGAACGTTCATGAAATAGCCCACCCCATGCCCCGTGCCGTGACCATAATCGACCTGGTCAGCCCACAGCGGAGCCCGGGCGATGGCATCGAGCAACGGCGACAGCACCCCGCGCGGGAAGCTGGCGCGCGACAACGCGATCATGCCCTTGAGTACGCGCGTGCAATCCTGCTTCTGTTCAAGGCTGGGCTCGCCCACCGGCACCATGCGGGTGATGTCGGTGGTACCCCCCAGGTATTGCCCACCCGAATCGATCAGCAGCAAACCATCGCCCTCGATGACCGCATGTGCGTGCTCGGTGGCACGGTAATGCGGCATCGCGCCATTGCCATTGAAAGCGGCGATGGTCGAGAAGCTCAACGAAACGAAACCTGGGCGGCGTGCACGCGCAGCGCTCAGTTGCTCGTCGATGGTCAACTCGGTGATGACTTCCCGCCCCAGGCTGGCCTCGAACCAGGCGAAGAATTCGCATAGGGCAGCGCCGTCCTGCTCCATCACCTGACGAATGTGCACCAGGTCTTCGCCACCTTTGCATGACTTGCTCAGGGTAGTGGGGTTGACCCCCTCGACCAGCTCCACCTCTGCAGGCAGGTTATCCAGCAAGCCGCAGGTGACCCGCGCCGGATCCACCAACAGCCGGCCGCTGGCCGGTACCGCACCCAGCGCCTGGCCTGCTTCGTTATAGTCGCGCACCTCGATGCCGTCGGCCGCCAGCACCTGACGCAGGTGCGCATCGAGCTTGTCCGGGCCGACAAAAAGGATGGCCTGTTGCTGATTAATCAGGGCGAATGCCAAGAACACCGGATTATAGGAGACGTCGCTGCCCCGCAAGTTGAACAGCCAGGCAATGTCATCGAGGGTAGCGATGAAGTGCCAGTCGACCGCCTTGGCGTGCATGTCCTTGCGCAGCTGCGCGAGCTTTTCCGCCCGGCTCACCGTGGCGTGTGGCGGCAAGTGCTGGTACACCGGGTTACCTGGCAGACCCGGGCGCCCTTCCCAGGCCTGCCCAAGCACGTCCTGGTCCGTCACCAGTCGCGCCCCACGGGCCTTGAGCCGTTCGCCCAACTGGCGTGCCGACGCCAGGGCCATGACCGCACCATCCACCGCGACGCTACCCTCCAACTTGACGTTTTCACCCAGCCATTCCAGCGCACCGGGTTTGCCCGGCACAAGCTTCATCAGTTCGATGCCGCTGCCGGCCAGCTCATGCTCCGCCTGCTCCCAATAGCGGCTGTCGACCCACAAGCCGGCAAAGTCAGGGGTGACCACCAGCGTGCCCACGGAGCCGTGAAACCCCGACAGCCACTGGCGCCCCTGCCAGTAACCGGGCAGGTATTCGGAAAGGTGCGGGTCAGCCGAAGGCACCAGCAAGGCATCGATGCCGCCGGCGGCCATGGTCTGGCGCACGCGCGCCAGTCGCTGCGGTACGCTTGGCTCAAGGGTGGTCTGAACGTTCATGCGCTCTCCTGCGGCTACATCACGGTTGGTCCAATGCTCCGATAATGGAACAGCCGCCCAGCCCCTGCAATCACGTCGACCAAGACAAGGCATGTATTGCCCGCCATGCCTTGTGCAATCAGACGCTTCCTACAACCGGGCGAGGACCACCGATCACGTCCTACTGAACTTCCGCAAGATGCCGGCTTCACACGCAGTACATTCACTGCACACAGGCAAATGACCATGCCCAGTGTCTGCAAGCCGAAAACTGCCGTGGTGCTGCTCGACACCCGCGCCAGCACACCCGATCACGAGCGTGCCGTACACCAGAAGCTTGCCGATGGCCTGGCGCGCCTGCTGGGTTGCCCGCACATGAAACCGGCCGACCCGCCAACCGCCGACGACGGCTACTACTACTTGCCCACCGAAACGCTGATCGACCCCCAGCGACAGGCCACCATCGGCATCTGCGACGAGCAGGACCTGTTCGGCGGCGTGGTCACCAGCCCCTATATGGCGACCAAGGCGATCTCCCACCCCCTGCCCGCCAATGCAAGCTTCCCGCCTGGCTGGACCGATGCCTTCGCCCGGCAGGCCAGCGACGCCCTGCTGCGCGGCTATACCGTGTTCAACAAGGCCGACGCCCGTACCGCTGCTCAGCTGTTGCTGATGGACGGCCCGTTGCGGGTCAAGCCTGTGCTGGCCTGTGCCGGCCGCGGGCAGCAGGTTATCGACAGCGCGGATGCGCTGGAGCCCCTGCTGGCCAGCATGGACGACCAGCAGCTGGCATTGTGGGGACTGGTGCTTGAAGAAGACCTGAGCAAGGTCGAAACCTTCAGTGTCGGCCAGGTGCGCGTTGCCGGCCTGACCTGCAGCTATCACGGCACCCAGCAGCTGACCCACGACCATCAAGGAGCCGAGGTCTATGGCGGCTCGGACCTGGTGGTGGTACGTGGCGACTATCAGGCGCTGCTGCAACTGCCACTGGAAGACCACCTGCGCCTGGCGATCAACCAGGCCATTGCCTACGAGCAGGCTGCCGAGCAGCACTTCCCGGGCTTCATCGCCTCACGCCGCAACTACGACATTGCTCGCGGCCGCGACCCTCAAGGCCACCTGCGCAGCGGTGTACTCGAGCAGTCCTGGCGCCTGGGCGGCGCCAGCAGTGCCGAACTGCTGGCCCTGCAGGCGTTTGCCGACGACCCTGCATTGCAACGAGTGCACGCGTCCACCCATGAAGTGTTCGGCACCCCTGACCTCCCCTCTGATGCCACCCTCTTCTATCAAGGAAACGACAGTGAACTCGGACAACTCAGCAAATTTGCGCGGATTCGCGAGCATGGCCATTCAGAGTGAAACCGTTGAACTGCAAGTTGAAAACGACAGCATCGTTGGCACCCTGGTCAGCCCCGGCAGCCAGATGCCGGGCATTCTCTTCGTGCACGGCTGGGGCGGCAGCCAGCAACGCGACCTGGCCCGTGCCCGGCACATCACCGGGTTGGGTTGCGTATGCATGACCTTCGACCTGCGCGGCCATGAAAAAACCGCAAGCCAGCGGCTGACCGTCACCCGCGAGCAGAACCTGCAGGACCTGATGGTGGCGTACGACCGGCTTGCCGGCCACCCCGCGGTCGATCCGCAGGCGATCGCCATCATCGGCAGCAGCTATGGTGGCTACCTGGCGACTTTGCTGACCCGCGAGCGGTCGGTCAGATGGCTGGCCCTGCGGGTACCCGCCATGTACTGGGACGATGAATGGGATATGCCCAAGCAAACCCTCGACCGGCAACGGCTGAACGCCTACCGCCAGCGACCGCTGGGCCCGGCCGACAACCGTGCGCTGGCGGCCTGTGCCGAATTCAGCGGGGATGTGTTGCTGGTGGAGTCCGAGCAGGACGACTATGTGCCGCACAGCACGCTGATGAGCTACCGTTCGGCTTTCATCAGCGCCCATTCGCTGACCCATCGTATTGTCGACGGTGCCGACCACGCATTGTCCAGCGAGGAGAGCCAGAAGGCCTACAGTTCGATCCTGGCGGCCTGGGTCAGCGAAATGGTCATCGGCGCCCGACTGGACCGCTATCCGCACTATGCACCTTGGTACGCCTGAGGGTTGCCCACCTGGCAATGCAGGCCGCCATCTTCACCCCGTACCAGGCTGCGTACCGCCTGGTACGCGGCAAAGTTGACGCCACGCGCCTGGTGCCGGGCAAGCAGTTCAAGGAACGGCTCCTCGACAAAGCAGGCAGCCGCCGCAGCCCACGTCTGACGCGACTGCCACTGCAGGTACTGGAGTACCCGGCTGCCGTCGTCGCTGGCCTGGATGCTGACACCTTGCAGCCCTTCGCAGCGGTTAGCCAGCGCCTCGCTGCGGGCTACCAGGGCCTGGACCAGGGCGTGCTGGTATATGCTCGGCACTTGGTATTCGATCATCTGTGTGAACCACAGGGCATGAGGGCTTGCCGTCATCAACGGTCTCCTGGTCAAGGACGCATGCAGCGCGATGCACGGCAGGGTAAAACCTCAAGCAAGGTCAAGGTCAAGTGGTTTCCGAGCCCTACCCTGTCACCGCAAACCGCCGCCGGTAATCGCTCGGCGTCAGTCCGGTGATGCGTTGGAACACTTTGCGAAACGCACTTGCGTCCTGGTAACCCACGCCCCAGGCGATCTGCTCGACATTGCGCCGGGTGAATTCCAGCAAGCGACACGCCCGCCCCACCCTGACCTGCTGGCAGTACTCGGTCGGGCGCAAACCCGTGGCTGCCCGAAAGCGCCGCAGGAAGGTGCGTTCCTCCAGCCCGGCGCACGCCGCCATTGCAGCAAGGCCTGCATCCTGCCCGCGATCGCCCTGCAGCCAGTGCTGCACTTTCAGCACAGCCTCGTCGCCGTGGTCCAGGCGCGGGTTGAACACCGCACCAGGTAACGGCGTCGCGACCGGATCGACCGCGAGGTAGCGGGCCGTCTCCCGCGCCACCGTTGCTCCCTGAAACCGTTCCAGCAAACGCAGACCCAGGTCGGTCCAGGCCATCAGCCCGGCCGAAGTGACAATGTCACCGTCATCGAGCAACGGCTGCTGAGCCTCTACCCGCACTTTTGGATAACGCTGGGCGAGTGCATGCACGTAGTTCCAGTGGGTACAGGCCGGGCGGCCATCGAGCAGGCCGCTGGCGGCGATGAAGAACACCCCGATACACACCGACGCCAGCACTGTGCCGCTCGCGTGGAGCTGACACAAAGACGCGCGGTGGCGCTGGAGCAACTCGCCCGGTGGTGCCGATTCCAGGCTTGGCGGAATGATCAGTACGCGCAGGCCCGGTACAACGACTGGCGAGCTATCAACAGCTGGCAACAACTGCCCTGCCGCATCTGCCTGCCAATAGCTGATGCGCACCGGCGGCAAGTCGACGGCGCCCAGCTCGGCAGCAACCCGGTTGGCCACCAGGAACAGGTCGGCCAGGCCATGCACGGCGGCGCGCTGCACGCCGGGATACAACAGCAGGCCAATGTCCAGGTTGGCAGAGGTGTCAGTTTTTGCCCGCATAGTGTCGGTCACGCCAATCGTCAGGTCGGTGCACACAGCCTATAACTAACCTCACACAACGACTACTGCCACAGGAGGCAGCATGAGCAAGCAAGCGCTGATCATCATCGACATCCAGAACGACTACTTCCCGGGCGGCAAGTGGGCCCTGGAGGGTGCCGACCAGGCGGCCGACAATGCCGCCAGGCTGCTGGCAGCGGCGCGCCAGCGCGGTGACCTGGTGGTGCATGTGCGCCACGAGTTCGACAGCGCCGATGCGCCATTCTTCGCGCCTGAGTCGCCTGGCGCGGCCATCCACCCCAAGGTCCAGCCACTGCAGGATGAACCCGTGGTGCTCAAGCACAAGGTGAATGCGTTCCTTGGCACCAACCTCAAGCAGACACTGGACCAGCACGGCGTCGAGGCCCTGACCATCGCCGGCAGCATGAGCCACATGTGCATCGACGCCGCCACCCGGGCCGCGGCCGACCTGGGCTATGAGGTGACCGTGGCGCACGATGCGTGTGCGACGCTGCCGCTGGAGTTCAACGGCAAACAGGTGCCGGCAGCGCAGGTACATGATTCGGCGATGGCGGCGCTGGCGTTTGCCTATGCCAAGGTGGTGAAGACTGACGATTTGATGAAGGACTGACACAGGTCCCGAGTGGCCGATGAGACTCGATCAGATCACAACATTGCGCACGAACCGGACTGCCACCGTCGCATCGTTGCGATAGGCATACCGGCAATTGCTGGGGAACACATGAAACTGCCCCTCAAGCAGGCGAAACTCGATGTCCTCGATGACTAACGTCAGTTGCCCTTCAGCCACGTAGATCTGCTCGCTCCAGCCCTCCGCATCGGCCTCGCTGGAATAGCACTCGCCCGGCGCCAGCGTCCATTCCCAAAGCTCCACCTCGCGGCGGGCCGGGCTGGTGCCGAGCAGCACTGCCCGGCTCTGCGGACACTCGCCGGCCCAGGCCAGTTCGTCGATACGCCCCGGATCACGCTGGTCAGGTGCCTGAATCAACGTACTGAAGGCCACGCCCAAGGCTTCGGCAATCAGGTCAAGAGTGGTCAGGCTGACATTCTTTTCCCCTGCCTCGATGGCCACCAGCATGCGCCTGCTGACCCCGGAGCGTTCGGCCAGCGCCGTCTGGCTCAGGCCGCAAGCGTTACGCAGGCGGCGGACGTTGTGGCTGACATGTTGCAGCACGGATGCGCGGTGCGAAGAATCTTTGTGCACTATATTGCTCACTGGTCGATATTGCGCAGTATACTGCCCACTTTGCGGCGATTGTGCGCCGCCCCCTCCGAGTGCGCAAGAGCATGAGCCAGCCCAGCAACAAGTCGACCCCCGCCATTACCTTTCGCCTGAGCAAGGCCGAACTGGTGCTGGTGTTCATCACCATGTTGTGGGGCGGCACTTTCCTGCTGGTGCATAACGTGATGACCGTGAGTGGCCCGATGTTCTTCGTCGGCCTGCGTTTTGCTGCGGCCGCGCTGTTCGTTGGCGTGGTGTCGGCGCGGGCGTTACCCGGGCTGACCTTCACCGAACTGAAGGCCGGCATGCTGATCGGCGTAACCATCATGCTTGGCTATGGCCTGCAGACCATGGGCCTGCAAACCATCAGCAGCAGCCAGTCTGCATTTATTACCGCGCTCTACGTCCCCTTCGTACCACTGCTGCAATGGCTGGTCCTGGGCCGGCGCCCTGGCCTGATGCCCAGCATCGGCATCTGTCTGGCCTTTGTCGGCCTGATGCTGCTGGCCGGGCCGGAAGGCGGCAGCCTGCACTTCAGCGAGGGCGAGATGGTGACGCTGGTCAGCGCGGTGGCCATCGCTGCCGAAATCATCCTGATCAGCCGCTACGCCGGCCAGGTCGATGTGCGCCGGGTGACCGTGGTGCAACTGGCGACTGCCTCGCTGCTGGCATTCCTGATGATCGTACCGACCCAGGAGCGCATTCCCGACTTCTCCTGGCTGCTGCTGGCCAGTGCCGTGGGCCTGGGCGCCATGAGCGCGGTCATACAGGTGGCGATGAACTGGGCGCAGAAGTCGGTCTCACCCACTCGCGCCACCCTCATCTATGCCGGAGAACCGGTGTGGGCCGGGATCGTCGGGCGCCTCGCCGGCGAACGCCTGCCGGGCGTGGCGCTGCTCGGCGGCTTGCTGATCGTGATTGCCGTAGTGGTCAGCGAGCTCAGAATACGCCGCCCACGCGAAGCTGCCGACGCGCGTGAAGTGCAAGCAGAAGGCGAACGCCAGGCCGGGCTGTAAAGCGGTAAACAGCAGCTATGCTTTGTAAAGAAATGTTATAAAAAAACAGCTTGTCACAGCCTCTTTGTAGGATCCTGCGACAGCTTGCGTGTTGGTGATCATCCCCTCGGCACGTATGATCCTTGGCAAACTTCTCAGAATAGAACGCTATGTCATTGATAGTGCTATTGCTTCTGCCGTTCGTGGGCAGTTGCCTGGCAGCCGTGCTGCCGCACAACGCACGTAACGCCGAGTCCGTGCTTGCCGGGCTCGTGGCCCTGGTCGGCACTGTCCAGGTAGCACTGCTGTACCCCCAGGTTGCCGATGGCGGTGTGATTCGCGAAGAATTCCTGTGGCTGCCCAGCCTGGGGCTGAACCTGGTGCTGCGCATGGACGGCTTTGCCTGGCTGTTCTCGTTGCTGGTACTGGGCATCGGTACGCTGGTGTCGCTGTATGCGCGCTACTACATGTCGCCGCAAGACCCGGTACCGCGCTTCTTCGCCTTCTTCCTCGCGTTCATGGGCGCCATGCTGGGCCTGGTGATCTCTGGCAACCTGATTCAGCTGGTGTTCTTCTGGGAGCTCACCAGCCTGTTCTCGTTCCTGCTGATCGGCTACTGGCACCACCGCGCCGACGCCCGCCGCGGCGCCTACATGGCGTTGATGGTGACCGGCGCGGGGGGGTTATGCCTGCTGGTGGGGGCGCTTCTGCTCGGCCATGTGGTCGGCAGCTACGACCTGGACAAGGTCCTGGCTGCCGGCGACACCATCCGCCAGCACGCGCTGTACCCGGTGCTGCTACCGCTTATCCTGCTCGGTGCGCTGACCAAGAGCGCACAGTTTCCCTTCCACTTCTGGCTGCCCCATGCAATGGCAGCGCCTACTCCGGTATCGGCCTATCTGCACTCGGCGACCATGGTCAAGGCCGGGGTGTTCCTGCTGGCACGCCTATGGCCGGTGCTTTCCGGTAGCGAGGAATGGTTCTGGATCGTCGGCGGCGCCGGCGCCCTTACCTTGCTGCTCGGCGCATTCGCGGCGATGTTCCAGAACGACCTCAAGGGCCTGCTGGCCTATTCGACCATCAGCCACCTGGGCCTGATTACCCTGCTGCTTGGCCTGAACAGCCCTCTGGCTGCCGTCGCCGCGGTGTTCCACATTCTCAACCACGCCACCTTCAAAGCCTCGCTGTTCATGGCTGCCGGCATCATCGACCACGAAAGCGGCACCCGTGACATCCGTCGCCTCAGTGGCCTGATACGCCTTGTCCCGTACACCGCCACCCTGGCCATGGTCGCCAGCGCCTCGATGGCCGGCGTGCCATTGATGAACGGTTTTCTGTCGAAAGAAATGTTCTTCGCCGAGACCGTGTTCATCAGCAGCACCGCCTGGG
>NZ_JABMCW010000194.1:0-10610 GCF_013179705.1 Pseudomonas sp. CM25
GCTGATGCTGCTGGCGCCGGTGATACGCGAGCGCAAGGGTGAGCACCTGGCGGTATTCGATGAGCTGCGCGCTCAGGGTTTCGTGCGCGCCCGGGTCAACGGCAAGCTCTACGAGCTTGACGAGCTGCCAAAACTCGACAAGCAGAAGAAGCACAGCATCGATGTGGTGGTCGACCGCTTCAAGGTTCGCGCCGACCTGCAACAGCGCCTGGCCGAATCGTTCGAGACCGCGCTGAAGCTGGCCGACGGTATTGCCCTGGTGGCGCCGATGGACGACGAGCAGGGCGAAGAGACGATCTTCTCCGCGCGCTTCGCCTGCCCGGTATGCGGCCATGCGATCAGCGAGCTGGAACCGAAGCTGTTCTCCTTCAACAACCCGGCCGGCGCGTGCCCGACCTGCGACGGCCTGGGGGTGAAGCAGTTCTTCGACACCAAGCGCCTGGTCAACAGCGAGCTGACCCTGGCCGAAGGCGCCATCCGCGGCTGGGACCGGCGCAACGTATACTACTTCCAGATGCTCGGCTCGCTGGCCGCGCATTACGGTTTTAGCCTGGAAGAGCCCTTCGGCGAGCTGTCGGCCGAGCATCAGAAGGTGATCCTGCAGGGCAGTGGCAAGCAGAGCGTCGACTTCAAGTACCTCAACGACCGGGGCGATATCGTCAAGCGCTCGCACCCGTTCGAAGGCATCGTGCCGAACCTGGAGCGCCGCTACCGCGAAACCGAGTCGGCCACCGTGCGTGAAGAACTGGCCAAGTTCCTCGGTACCCAGCCTTGCCCGGATTGCCGCGGCACCCGCCTGCGCCGCGAGGCACGCCACGTGTGGGTGGGCGAAAAAACCCTGCCGGCGGTGACCAACCTGCCCATCGGTGATGCCAGCAACTACTTCGCCGAGCTGACCCTGACCGGTCGCCGTGGCGAGATCGCGGCGAAGATCCTCAAGGAAATCTGCGAACGCCTGCAGTTTCTGGTCAACGTCGGCCTCGACTATCTCACCCTCGACCGCAGCGCCGATACCCTGTCCGGTGGCGAAGCCCAGCGAATTCGCCTGGCGAGCCAGATCGGCGCCGGCCTGGTCGGGGTAATGTACATTCTCGACGAACCGTCCATCGGTCTTCATCAGCGCGACAACGACCGCCTGCTGGCCACCCTCAACCACCTGCGCGACCTTGGTAACACGGTAATCGTGGTGGAGCACGACGAGGACGCCATCCGCCTGGCCGACTATGTCGTCGATATTGGCCCGGGGGCGGGTGTGCACGGCGGCCAGATCGTCGCCGAGGGCTCGCCGCAGGAGGTCATGGACCACCCTGACTCGCTGACCGGCAAGTACCTGTCGGGGCGCAAGAAGATCGCCGTGCCAGCCAAGCGCACGCCGCGCAACAAGAAGCTGCAGCTCAAGCTCAAGGGCGCGCGGGGCAACAACCTGCAGAACGTCGACCTGGAAGTCCCGATCGGCCTGCTGACTTGCGTGACGGGAGTGTCCGGCTCGGGCAAGTCGACGCTGATCAACAACACCCTGTACCCCTTGGCCGCTACCGCTCTGAATGGTGCCAGCAGCCTGGAAGCGGCAGCGCACAGCAGCATGGATGGCCTGCAGCACCTGGACAAGGTGGTGGATATCGACCAGAGCCCGATCGGCCGCACGCCGCGCTCCAACCCGGCCACCTACACCGGCATCTTCACGCCGATCCGCGAACTGTTTTCCGGCGTGCCGGAATCACGCTCGCGGGGTTACGGCCCCGGGCGCTTTTCGTTCAACGTGAAGGGTGGCCGTTGCGAGGCTTGCCAGGGTGATGGCCTGATCAAGGTGGAGATGCACTTCCTGCCGGACATCTACGTGCCGTGCGACGTGTGCAAGAGCAAGCGGTACAACCGCGAAACCCTGGAGATCAAGTACAAGGGCAAGAACATCCACGAAGTGCTGGAAATGACCATCGAGGACGCCCGCGAGTTCTTCGATGCGGTACCAGCGCTGGCGCGCAAGCTGCAAACGTTGATGGATGTAGGCCTGTCGTACATCAAGCTGGGTCAGTCGGCAACCACGTTGTCTGGCGGCGAGGCGCAACGGGTGAAACTGTCACGCGAGCTGTCCAAGCGCGATACCGGCAAGACCCTGTACATCCTCGATGAACCGACCACGGGCCTGCACTTCGCCGACATCCAGCAGTTGCTCGACGTGCTGCATCGCCTGCGCGACCACGGCAACACTGTGGTGGTGATCGAGCACAACCTGGATGTGATCAAGACCGCCGACTGGCTGGTGGACCTGGGGCCGGAAGGTGGTTCCAAAGGTGGGCAGATCATTGCCTGCGGTACGCCGGAAGAGCTGAGCACGATGAAACAGTCGTATACCGGGCATTACCTGAAACCGCTGCTGGAGCGGGACCGGGCCTGAATACATCCGACAACATGAAAAAGCCCCTGATACCGAAGGTGCCAGGGGCTTTTTCATGATCTGTGGATAACTTACATCTGCGACTGCAGGTAGTTTTCCAGGCCGATCGCCTTGATCAGGCCCTGCTGCTTTTCCAGCCAATAGGTGTGATCTTCTTCGGTATCGGCCAGCTGTGCACGCAGGATGTCACGGCTGACGTAGTCCTTGTGCAGCTCGCACAGCTCGATGCCCTTGCATAGCGCGCCGCGGACCTTGTACTCGAGCTTGAGGTCCGCCTCGATCATCTCCGGCACGGTGCTGCCCACTTCCAGGTCGTCCGCGCGCATGTCGGGGGTGCCTTCGAGCATGAGGATGCGGCGCATCAGGGCATCGGCGTGCTGCGTCTCTTCTTCCATCTCGTGGTTGATACGCTCGTAGAGCTTGGACAGGCCCCAGTCTTCGTACATACGCGAATGAATGAAGTACTGGTCGCGTGCCGCCAGTTCGCCCTTCAGCAACGTGACGAGGTAGTTGATTACGTCCGGGTGACCTTGCATCGCCCTGCTTCTCCATGTGAATACGTCTATGCCACACAGTGTGAACCAGCTTTTGCCCGCGGTCACTGAAAAACGCGCAATTAGAAGCAAAAATTCGGCTAAACAGTAGTGATATTCATTGAAAAACCGCCCAAATGAGGGCGGTTCTTCTTATCACTTCGACTTAGGCAAGATTGACGCCCAAAGCCTTGGCAATGCCTTCGCCGTACGCCGGGTCGGCCTTGAAGAAGTACTGCAACTGCCGTTGCACCACGTCCAGGCTTACACCTGCCATGGTGCCGGCGATGTTGTCGATCAGCAGGGCCTTCTGCTCGGCACTCATCAAGCGGAACAGGGCGCCGGCGTGGCTGTAGTAGTCGCTGTCCTCGCGGTGATCGTAGCGGTCTGCCGAACCACTCAGGGCCAGTGCAGGCTCGGCGTGGCGCGGCGACTGTTTCGGTGCCTCGGCGTAGCTGTTGGGCTCGTAGTTGGGCGCACCCGCATAACTGCCAGTGGCCATGGAGCCGTCCCGTTGATAGCTGTTCACCGCGCAGCGTGGCGCGTTCACAGGCAGCTGCTGGTGGTTGGTCCCCACGCGGTAGCGATGCGCATCAGCGTAGGCGAATACACGGCCTTGCAGCATGCGGTCCGGCGACAGGCCGACACCCGGCACCATGTTGCTTGGCCCGAACGCCGCCTGCTCCACTTCGGCGAAATAGTTGAGCGGGTTGCGGTTCAGCTCCAGCACCCCCACTTCGATAAGGGGGTGATCCTTCTGCGACCAGGTCTTGGTCACATCGAACGGGTTTTCGCCGCGGCTCGCCGCCTGGTCTTCGCTCATCACCTGAATGCACACGGTCCAGCGTGGGTATTCGCCGCGCTCGATGGCCTCGAACAGATCACGCTGGGCATAGTCCGGATCGGTACCTGCCAGCCGTGCAGCGTCTGCCGGAGTGAGGTTCTTGATACCTTGCTGGGTCTTGAAGTGCCATTTGACCCAGGTGCGCTCGCCCTCGGCGCTGATCAGGCTGTAGGTGTGACTACCAAAGCCATGCATGTGGCGATAGCCATCCGGAATGCCGCGGTCAGAGAACAGGATGGTGACCTGGTGCAGAGCCTCGGGGGAGTGCGACCAGAAGTCCCACATCATCTGGGCGTTCTTCAGGTTGGATTGCGGGTGGCGTTTTTGCGTGTGGATAAAGTCCGGGAACTTGAGCGGGTCGCGAATGAAGAACACTGGCGTGTTGTTGCCAACGATGTCCCAGTTGCCTTCCTCGGTATAGAACTTGACCGCGAAACCGCGCGGGTCGCGCTCGGTATCCGCAGAGCCACGCTCGCCACCTACAGTGGAGAAGCGCAGGAAGATCTCAGTCTGCTTGCCGACCTGCTCGAACAGCTTGGCGCTGGTGTAGCCGGTGATGTCGCGGGTAACGGTGAAGGTGCCATACGCACCCGAGCCCTTGGCGTGAACGCGGCGCTCAGGGATGTTCTCGCGATTGAAGTGGGCAAGCTTCTCGATCAGGTGAAAGTCGTCGAGCAGCAGCGGGCCACGTGGGCCTGCGGAACGGGAGTTCTGGTTGTCAGCTACAGGTGCACCGCTGGCGGTGGTGAGAATCTTGCTCATGGGCTCTCCTTATCGGGCTTCAAGCGCCGGCTAATCGGCTATGGGGAGAGTATCGACGAGCAAGTTCATAAGGACAAATGTATTACATGACTTGCATCAATAGAAAATAACAATATATGCACACACAAAAAACCGGGCACTAGGCCCGGTTCTTTGTAGCAGACAGAACGTCTTACTCAGCAGCTTCTACAGCACCGCCGACCGGACGATCAACCAGCTCGACGTACGCCATAGGCGCGTTGTCGCCAGCGCGGAAACCGCACTTCAGGATGCGCAGGTAGCCGCCCTGACGGGTGGCGTAACGCTTGCCCAGGTCGTTGAACAGTTTGCCAACAGCGGACTTCGAACGGGTACGGTCGAAGGCCAGACGGCGGTTAGCAACGCTGTCTTCCTTGGCCAGGGTGATCAGCGGCTCGGCAACGCGACGCAGTTCCTTGGCTTTCGGCAGGGTGGTTTTGATCAGCTCGTGCTCGATCAACGACACTGCCATGTTCTGGAACATAGCCTTGCGGTGAGAGCTGGTACGGCTCAGGTGACGTCCACTTTTACGATGACGCATGATTCATTCCTTACCAAACACTACGTTCGGTGATTACGACGATCAGGCGGTCGCCTTGTCGTCTTTCTTAAGACTTGCAGGCGGCCAGTTGTCGAGGCGCATGCCGAGAGACAGACCACGAGAGGCCAGGACGTCCTTGATTTCAGTCAGGGACTTCTTGCCCAGGTTAGGAGTCTTCAACAGCTCTACTTCGGTACGCTGAATCAGGTCGCCGATGTAGTAGATGTTCTCCGCCTTGAGGCAGTTGGCCGAACGTACAGTCAGTTCCAAGTCGTCAACCGGACGCAGGAGGATCGGATCGATCTCGTCTTCCTGCTCGACTACGACAGGCTCGCTGTCACCTTTGAGGTCGACGAACGCGGCCAGCTGCTGTTGCAGGATGGTCGCAGCGCGGCGGATAGCCTCTTCAGGATCCAGGGTGCCGTTGGTTTCCAGATCGATGACCAGCTTGTCCAGGTTGGTACGCTGTTCAACACGGGCGTTTTCGACCACATAGGCGATACGACGCACCGGGCTGAACGAAGCGTCCAACTGCAGACGGCCAATGCTACGGCTTTCGTCTTCGTCGGTTTGACGGGAGTCAGCCGGCTCGTAACCACGACCACGAGCTACAGTGAGCTTCATGTTCAGGGCGCCATTCGACGCCAGGTTCGCGATTACGTGATCGGGGTTGACGATCTCGACATCGTGATCCAGCTGAATATCGGCAGCGGTAACCACCCCCGAACCCTTTTTCGACAAGGTCAGCGTAACTTCGTCACGACCGTGCAGTTTGATAGCCAGGCCTTTCAGGTTCAACAGGATTTCAATTACGTCTTCCTGAACACCTTCGATCGCGGAGTACTCGTGGAGTACGCCATCGATCTCGGCCTCGACTACTGCACAGCCAGGCATGGAGGACAACAGGATGCGGCGCAGCGCGTTGCCCAGGGTGTGGCCGAAACCACGCTCGAGAGGCTCGAGCGTAATCTTGGCGCGGGTCGGACTGACTACCTGCACATCAATGTGGCGGGGAGTCAGGAACTCATTTACCGAAATCTGCATGGATGCACCTATTTTCTAGCCCTTACTTGGAGTAGAGCTCGACAATCAGGTTTTCGTTGATGTCGGCAGACAGGTCGCTGCGAGCAGGAACGTTCTTGAAAACGCCCGACTTTTTAGCAGCATCCACGTCAACCCACTCAACGCGGCCACGCTGGGCGCACAGTTCAAGGGCTTGAACAATGCGCAGCTGAGCCAACGACTTCTCGCGGACCGCGACCACGTCACCCGGACGAACTTGGTAGGATGGAATGTTTACAGTCTTACCGTTGACGCTGATCGCTTTGTGCGAAACCAGCTGACGCGACTCGGAACGAGTCGAGCCGAAGCCCATACGGTAAACGACGTTATCCAGACGGCACTCGAGCAGTTGCAGCAGGTTCTCACCAGTTGCGCCTTTTTTCGAGGCTGCAGCTTGGTAGTAACCGCGGAACTGACGCTCCAGAACACCGTAGATACGACGGACTTTTTGTTTCTCGCGCAGCTGGGTACCGTAGTCGGACTGACGGCCACGGCGCTGGCCGTGGATACCTGGGGCTGCTTCGATGTTGCACTTCGATTCCAGAGCGCGAACGCCGCTCTTCAGGAACAGATCGGTGCCTTCACGACGAGACAGTTTGCATTTTGGACCAATGTAACGTGCCATTCTTCTGTCTCCTGATTACACGCGACGCTTCTTCGGCGGACGGCACCCGTTATGCGGGATTGGCGTCACGTCGGTGATGCTGGCGATCTTGTAGCCGCAGCTGTTCAATGCACGAACGGCGGACTCACGACCTGGACCTGGACCCTTGACGTTAACGTCGAGGTTCTTCAGACCGTATTCCAGCGCAGCTTGACCAGCACGCTCGGCAGCAATCTGGGCTGCGAACGGGGTGGATTTGCGCGAACCACGGAAACCCGAACCACCGGAGGTCGCCCAGGACAAAGCATTGCCCTGACGGTCGGTGATGGTCACGATGGTGTTGTTAAAAGAAGCATGGATGTGGGCGATGCCATCAACCACTGTCTTTTTGACTTTCTTACGAGGACGAGCAGCAGGTTTTGCCATGTCTATATTCCTGGGCGGTTACTTGCGGATCGGCTTACGCGGGCCCTTACGGGTGCGTGCGTTGGTCTTGGTGCGCTGACCGCGAACCGGCAGACCTTTACGATGACGCAGGCCGCGGTAGCAACCCAGGTCCATCAAGCGCTTGATCTTCATGTTGATGTCACGACGCAGGTCACCTTCGGTGGTGAACTTCGCGACTTCGCCACGCAGGGTTTCGATTTGCTCGTCGCTCAGATCCTTGATCTTAGCGGCTGGGTTTACACCAGCGTCTGCACAAATCTTATGTGCAGTTGTGCGACCGACACCATAGATGTAGGTCAGCGAGATAACAGTATGCTTGTTATCTGGAATGTTGACGCCTGCAATACGGGCCATTCAGTGGGACTCCAATTGACAGCTACCTACGCCCCGGAAGCCAAGAAATAGGGCGCGAGATAATATCGCTGTAGAAACGATTAATCAACCCAGCAGCACACTAGCTGCTGGGTTTGACGCAAATCACACTCAGCCTTGGCGCTGTTTGTGACGCGGTTCCGCGCTGCAGATCACTCGTACGACGCCTTCGCGACGGATGATCTTGCAGTTACGGCACAGCTTTTTCACCGATGCACGAACTTTCATTACCGACTCCTCGAACCTTAAGGGGCGTATCAGCGCAGCAAACCGCTGCCGCCGTAGCCTTTCAGGTTGGCTTTCTTCATCAGGGATTCGTACTGGTGCGAAACGAGGTGCGATTGTACTTGGGACATGAAGTCCATCACAACCACTACCACAATCAGCAACGAGGTCCCGCCAAGGTAGAACGGCACATTTGCTGCCACCACCAGGAACTGGGGCAGAAGGCAGACGGCCATCATGTATAGAGCACCGAACATGGTCAAACGGGTCAGAACGCCATCGATATAGCGCGCCGACTGCTCACCAGGACGGATACCCGGAATAAAGGCACCGGACTTCTTCAGGTTTTCCGCTACGTCTTTCGGGTTGAACATCAACGCTGTGTAGAAGAAGCAGAAGAAAATGATCCCTGCACTAAACAGCAGAATGTTCAACGGCTGACCAGGAGCGATCGACTGCGAGATGTCCTGCAGCCAGCCCATACCTTCGGACTGACCGAACCAGGCACCCAGCGAAGCCGGGAACAGCAAAATGCTGCTCGCGAAAATGGCCGGGATAACCCCCGCCATGTTCACTTTCAGCGGCAAGTGGCTGGTCTGCGCAGCAAAAACCTTGCGGCCCTGCTGACGCTTGGCGTAGTGAACGGCGATACGACGCTGACCACGCTCAATGAACACCACGAAACCGATAATCGCTACTGCCAGCAAACCGATTGCGACCAGGGCGAAAATGTTGATATCGCCTGTGCGTGCAGACTCGAAAGACTGCCCGATTGCTCTCGGAAGACCGGCAACGATACCTGCGAAGATCAACATCGAGATACCGTTGCCCACACCGCGCTCGGTGATCTGCTCGCCCAGCCACATCATGAACATCGCGCCAGCCACGAACGTGGAGACGGCGACGACATGGAAGCCCAGCCCTGCAGAAAACGCCACGCCCTGGTTGGCCAGGCCAATGGACATGCCAATGGCTTGAACCAGTGCCAGGATAACGGTGCCGTAGCGGGTGTACTGGCTGATCTTGCGACGGCCAGCTTCACCTTCCTTCTTCAACTGCTCCAGTTGCGGGCTGACCGCCGTCATCAGCTGCATGATGATCGATGCCGAGATGTACGGCATGATCCCCAGTGCAAAGATGCTCATGCGCTCAAGCGCGCCACCGGAAAACATGTTGAACAAGCTAAGAATGGTCCCCTCATTCTGCCGAAACAGATCCGCCAGACGGTCCGGATTGATGCCGGGAACCGGGATATGCGCACCTATCCGATAGACGATGATCGCCATGAACAGAAAGCGCAGACGAGCCCAGAGTTCCGACATCCCGCCCTTACCGAGCGAAGAGAGAGCACCTTGCTTAGCCATTTATTCCTCGAATTTGCCGCCAGCTGCTTCGATAGCCGCACGCGCACCCTTGGTGGCTGCGATGCCCTTGATGGTGACTGCGCGAGTAACTTCGCCAGACAGCATGATTTTCACACGCTGAATGTGCTGGTTGATCACGTTGGCATCCTTCAGGGATTGCACGGAGATCACGTCGCCTTCCACTTTGGCCAGCTCGGACAGACGCACTTCTGCGCGGTCCATGGCTTTCAGGGAAACGAAGCCGAATTTCGGCAGACGACGGTGCAGCGGCTGTTGACCGCCTTCGAAGCCAGGAGCGATCGAACCACCCGAACGGGAGGTCTGACCTTTGTGGCCACGGCCGCCGGTCTTACCCAGACCGCTACCGATACCACGACCTGGACGATGCTTTTCGCGACGGGAACCCGGCGCTGGACTCAGATCATTGAGTTTCATCGATTAGCCCTCGACCTTCAGCATGTAGTAAGCCTTGTTGATCATCCCGCGGTTCTCGGGAGTATCCTGGACTTCTACAGTGTGACCGATGCGACGCAGACCCAGACCCTTAACGCACAGTTTGTGGTTAGGGATGCGGCCCGAGACGCTCTTGATCAGCGTTACTTTTACGGTTGCCATGATCAGAAGATCTCCTCGACGCTCTTGCCGCGCTTGGCAGCAATGGATTCAGGAGATTGCATGGCTTTCAGACCCTTGAAGGTGGCGTAAACCACGTTCACTGGGTTGGTCGAACCGTAGCACTTGGCCAGAACGTTCTGAACACCAGCAACTTCCAGGACAGCACGCATTGCACCGCCGGCGATGATACCGGTACCTTCCGAAGCAGGCTGCATGTAAACCTTCGAGGCGCCGTGGGCAGCCTTGGTGGCGTACTGCAGGGTGGTGCCCTTCAGGTCAACCTGGATCATGTTGCGACGAGCAGCTTCCATGGCTTTCTGAATCGCGGCAGGTACTTCGCGCGACTTGCCACGGCCGAAGCCAACACGGCCCTTACCATCACCTACCACGGTCAGCGCGGTGAAGGTGAAGATACGGCCGCCTTTTACGGTTTTGGCAACGCGGTTAACTTGAACCAGCTTCTCGATGTAGCCTTCGTCGCGCTTTTGATCGTTATTTGCCATAACTTAGAACTCCAGCCCGCCTTCACGAGCAGCATCAGCCAGCGCTTTGACGCGGCCATGGTACTTGAAGCCGGAACGGTCAAAGGCAACTTGAGATACACCGGCGGCTTTCGCACGCTCAGCTACCAGCTTGCCAACCTTAGTGGCCGCGTCGATGTTGCCGGTGGCGCCATCACGCAGGTCTTTGTCCAAGGTCGAGGCGCTTGCCAGAACCTTGCTGCCGTCGGCCGAAATGACCTGGGCGTAGATGTGCTGCGAGGAGCGGAACACGCACAGGCGCACGACTTCGAGTTCGTGCATCTTGAGACGTGCTTTGCGAGCGCGA
>NZ_JABMCW010000195.1:0-10547 GCF_013179705.1 Pseudomonas sp. CM25
GGCAGCCGCCGACGCTTTTCGTACTGGCGAATCGGCGGTACTGGGTGGCATGGCAAAGCAGGACAATAGCCAGGGCCTGAACAACACCCCACGCCAGCCCGGTGTACTGGGTGGTGCAGCCTTCGCCGCTAACCGCGCTGCTAGCCTGCCTTACCGCGCCCTCGGTGCCGAGGATGCCTGGTTCGCTACGTTGAACTATGAAGCCGAACTGCGCACCCTGGCACGCCGCGAAGCGCTGGTCGAGAAGCGCCAAGGTCAACTGCCCAGCGGGGTGAAGTTCAGCCAGCGCATTGAACAGCTTGTGCAAAACCCTACCGCCAAGATGATCGAAGCGGCTGGCGAACACGCCCGCAACAACACGTTCAACAATAAAGCCGGTGCGTTTGCCAGCGCGATCATGTCAGCCAAGGCCAAAGCTCCCTGGCTTAACCTGATTGTGCCCTTCGTGCGCACCCCGGATAACATCGTAAAGTTTGGCCTCAAGCGCACTCCGGCAGCGCCGCTGCTCGCAGACGTTCGGGAGGATCTGATGGCGGGTGGTGCCAAGCAGGAGCGGGCCATTGCGCGCATTCTGTGGGGTACTGGCGTCATGGTTGGCGCCGGCATGTTGGCCCAGGCGGGTTACATCACTGGTGCCGGCCCCGACGACAAGAAGGAACGCCAAGCCCTGCTGGCCAGCGGGTGGCGCCCATACAGCATCAAAGTCGGCGGCAAGTATTACGAGTACAACCGACTCGACCCCTTCGCACAGTGGCTCGGCCTGGCCAGCGATATGGCCACCCTTAAGTACGACGAAAAGGATGGCGCCGACATCGCAGCCAATGTGCTCGGCTCGTTGGTGAACAACACCATCAACAAAACGTACATGCAGGGCCTGTCGAACTTCGTGGAGTTCCTGCAGGACCCCAAGCGCAACGGCGAATGGTATCTGCGCCAGCAAGCCGGAACGATGGCACAGCCTTTCACGCTGCTGAGCAACATTGCCAGTGAGCAAGATCCGTTCGCACGGGAAACCAACTCTGTGCTGGATCAGATCAAGTACCGAATGCCGGGCCTGCGCACCGATCTGCCTACGCGTCTTGACCAGTTTGGCGAACCCATGGCGAACCGCACGTACCCAGGCGGGCCTTTCTCCATTGCCGCACCTATCGCCCAGTCGCAGGAAAGCTCAGACCCCCTGCGCCAGGAAGCAGCGCGCATCGGCTGGACACCTTCGACTGCTGCAGATCACTTCACGTCCGGCAAGGTCCGCCATGAACTGACACCTACGCAGTACCACGAATACACCCAGCTGATTGGCCAGATCACCGCCAACAATGCGCGCCGACTCATGGCTTCCAAAGGCTGGTCCGCGCTCGACGACGACCAGAAGCGCGATGCCTTGGACAAGTCCGCAAAGAAAGCTCGCGATGCGGTGAAGCTGGCGATGATCCCTTACCTGACTTCGGGCAAACGCGCTGCCCTCGACAGACTGCGCGGCCAACTGGAGGCGCAACGATGAACACCAATATCGAACAAGCCAAGGTCGCTGTCCGCGATGCACAGGGCAATTACGACCGCCTGTGCCGGGCATACGAAATGCTGGGGCCACAGCTGGCACAGGCTGAGCAGGCACTGAATGCCGCACGCTTCAAACTGGCTCGCGCCACGCAGGAAGCCGGGTTCGCTGGCCAACGTGAAAACGAAATCGCAGCGTTGACCGCTGCGCTCAACGACGCCAAGGGGAATCGCCATGTTTGACCGCAGCCAGATTTTGCAGCTCCGCAACGACGCCGCGCTCGCGGCCATCGACACCAAGCGTGCCCGCATCGAGCCAGCAGACGACGGCGGTTTCGTTGTGATCATCGGCGCACCCGTGGTCGATATTTCCAGGCTGCTGGAAACGCTCCCACCAAGCCGCGTCGAAACCCGCAGTGCAATAGAGGCTGAGGGCCAGATGCTTCATGCACTGCTGACGATTCAGCGCAAAGAGCGTCAAGTCGTGCGTAGCGGGATCGTCGGCTGGACACCCGAGCAGATCACCCGCCGACCACTCGACCCCGCCGAGCTGGCGGACTACCAGGCCAAGGTATCGCACGCGACGAAAGTCGCACAGCTGCAGCGTGAACTGTCCCAGGCCATCGACCGCCGTGTGCGTGCCGAGCAAGACCAGCGCTCTGCCGATGAATTGGCGGAACGCTATGGCCTGACACAGCAGTCCAGTCCAGCCGCCAGCACACCTAGGCGCGCCCGCGCAGGAGTATCGAAATGAGCGAAGAACAAACCCAAGACGATTTCCTCGGTGAGATCGCAGCAGCGGCCACTGGCAGTGCTGGCATCCCTGACGACGTGAACGTCAACGATGCTGTGCCCAACGACGTCGCCGATCAGGTTGAGGCCTATGACGAGCACGCTGAGCGCCGTGACGAACATTTGGCCCAGGCCGACGACCAGGGTAACGAAGATCCCGCTGATGACAGCCAGGGCAAAGGTCGCCACCAGAAAGTCCCACTCGGTGCCCTGCAGGAAGAGCGGGCACGTCGCCAGCAAGCACAGGCCGAACTGGCACAACTGCAGCAGCGGCTCGCGCAGATCGAGGCGCAGACGCAGCAGCTGGCCCAGCAGCAACAGCAGGCGCAGCAACAGGCCGAAATCCCAGCGTTCGTCGACGACCCCGAGGGCCACCTGAACGGACTCAAGGCGCAATTCCAGCAGGAGCTGGAGAACCTCCGCCAGGGCCAGGCCCAATCCCAACAGTTTGTGCAGGAGCAGCAATTCCGCGCGCAGGTCAACGAGGTCGCGCAGGACACAGTGAAGTTGGAAGCAGAGGTCCGTAGTCAGCGACCAGATTACGACGCAGCGGTGGCGCATATGGACGCCCTTGCCATCGAGCACATTAAGCAGGCGTACCCCGGTGCGACCGAGCAACAGATTCGAGAAACCCAAGCCACCGCGCTGCTGCAGTTCGCGCTGCAGTGTCGCCAACAGGGGATCAACCCAGCACAGGCCATGTACGAACGTGCTGTGGCTACCGGCTTCCAGGGATCGCACCGCTCTGTGCGTTCGCAGCCCGCGCGACAAGCTCCTACCAGCCTGTCGAGCGTCAGCGGCTCCAGTCGTGCACCGGACCAGCGCGGTAACGTCTCGGCAAAGGACATTGCCAGTATGAGCAATGCGGACTTCGACAAGTTCTTCAACGAAATGGCTGCTGGGTCGACCCAGCGCCCGGCCTTTTGACGTGGGGCAATGCCCCCAGGAGTGTGCGACATGGGCGGTGGATCAGGCGGTGGCGGCAGCAGCACTACGGTACAAAAGGCCGACCCGTGGGCAGGTGTGCAACCGTACCTGTCCGAAGCCTATGCCCGCGCCAACGGCCTGTACGGCGGTGCCGGTCCCCAGTACTACCCTGGCCAAGCCGTAGCGAGCCCCAACTACCTTGAGGGCATGGGCCAGAACCAGACAATGGCAAACATGGGCATGATGGGATTGGCTGGCCAGAACGCGTTCGGTGCCAGCCAGAACATGATGACTGGTGCCCAAAATCAATTGGCCAATGGGCAGCAGCTCCAGGGCAACGCCACCACCAACATGCAGAACATGGCACAGTACCTCAACGGTGCCACCCCGTATGGCATGTCGGCACTCGACTCCATGCTGTCCCAAGCCACGCAGGCATCTGGCGGTATCGGCACAGTCAGCAACGCTGCTGGCCAGTTGGCAGGCTACGGCACCAGCGGTGGTATCCAGGCTGGCCAGTCGGGCACCATGAACGCCATGAACCAGCTGATGGCAGCTGGTAACCCAGCGAACAACCCGTACTTCCAATCGGCTGTGAATTCGGCAATTCGCCCGGTGACCGAGAACTTCAACGAGCAGGTCATGCCGGCCATCCGTCAAGGCGCTCAAGCTGCAGGGCAGATGGGTTCCAGTCGACAGGGCATCGCCGAGGGCATTGCGGCCCGTGGCTATCAAGACACGGTCGGGGATATTTCCGCGAACATGGGTAACGCAGCGTACGCACAGGGGCTGCAGGCCATGAACAGTGCTGGCCAGCTGGGTCAGGGCCTGACCTCGCAGGGCCTCGGCGCACTGAGCACAAGCGGTGCCCTTGGCCAAGGCCTGGCTGGCTTGTCGGCCAACAGCCTGGCAAACGCTGGCAGCCTGTCGCAGGGCATGACCGGCATGGGCGCCAGCCTGCAATCGCAGCTCGCTAGCCTTGGCCAGAACGGGCAGGAGAACGCGCTTACCAACCTTGGCCGGTCGCAGGCGCTCATCGGCGATGTGCAGGGTGGTCTGGCCTACCCTGGCAGCCTGATGACGCAGATGGGCCAGCAGAACACGGCGGATCAGCAAGCGCAGATCAACGCAGGCATGCAGCAATGGAACTACAACCAGAACCTGCCGTACTCGATGATCAGCGATTACCTACAGCTGCTGCAAGGCGCGCCCGGTAGCCAGACTACGCAGCAATCAGCGGGCGGTGGTAGCCGGCTCAGCGGTGCGCTGGGTGGCGCTGCCTCTGGTGCCGCACTGGGTTCCTTTGGTGGTCCGATGGGTATGGGGGTCGGCGCCGGCCTCGGTGCCCTGTATGGCCTGTTCATGTAAGGGGGTGGCACATGTCGTCAGGACCAACGCCGCAGATAGGCGAGAACGCATCGCGCGAAACCAAAATCTGCCAGCTCTTGTGCCGCCTCCGTAGGGATGTTGAGGACGGCCCCGGCACCGAGACTATCAAGGCTCGGCGCCGTGCTGCCCTCCGCGGGATGCAGGCAGCCATTTGGGCGGTGGAGCACCGCAGCAGGGTAGATGTGCTGGAGCAGGACCTGCGCGCCGAGCTGTTCGGGCTGTCGCCTGACGCAAGCACGCGCGTGGATGACGAATGACTGTGCCATTCCGGCACATGTGGAGGTGAGTGATGATCGACAAACGTGACGGTACGAAGCACCAGCCGGTCCCTAGCAAGGACCAATACTTTCCTCAGTCCGGGCGGCACCAGGATGGCAAAGCCAGCAGTGATACTGGCTTCGGCACTGACAAGGGGAAGCGAGGCAAGTGAAGGTCGGAAGGCCAAGGATGGCCTATTTATCGCCGCTCGATCAGCCTCGCTAGGCTGTCCGATACGCTTTGTTTAGGACCGCGTATAACTCTTCCCTACCCTGAAGGATTTTGAGACGCCACGCTTCCAGTTCCGTTACTTCGATTAGGTCGTTGTTTCGGGAAGAATAGCGGTGGTATTCACTGATGAGCGTGCCGAACTCCCTCAGCTTTTTTTGCTGCTCGGCATATCCCAGCAGAAGCAACCTGCCCTCGCTATTCGTGAGTCCCTTGAACAGGTGGAAAAGCTCAGTTCGAGCATCAGTAATCGTCTGCTCCCGCTCCTTGGTGATCTCCCGCCCACTGTCGACGCTGCGAGCCCAGTCAACAATGAAGGACCAATGTTTCAGCAGCGCATGAGTGGCTTCTTCTACGGCAAGCGTAACACTCTCCAGGATTTCCACGTTTTTGGCGTGCCTGTCCTTCTCCGCATTTTTTGCATGGCTCAACCGGTTATTCACCAACGTCGCGAGCCCAGTCACAACAGCACCTAAGCCGATTTTGACTGCAGTATCGGCTATCTCAATCCAAGTAGTAGGCACCGCTGCCCCCTCATCGACTGCAGAAACTCGGGATGATAGCGGTGCTGATGTGCAAAGGGAATCGATAAGGGGAGCACGGGCTAGTGCGCCCGCCTGGCCCCTTTGTCTATGTGATTGCTTGCCCTCAAGTTCAACCTGGAGTACTTGAGCCCCTGGGCGCCAACGGCTGTGCCAGGGTCGCCACGTAATCAGGGTCGCACATGTCCAGGATGTCGTCAGCGGCGCGCATTCGGACGGTGACCGGACGGGATTGGTTACGGGCGATGGCCACCAGTGCGCGAACTCGTTCAGGGGTGATTGGTTGGTCAGTCATTGTCGTTGCCCTCTTCGTGATCGATTACCAGGCCGCGTTGCTGCGTGATTTCCTGGAGCAGTTGCAGTGCCTGATCGTCGGTGGTGATCTGGTTCGATACATCGCGCTCCAGGCGCAGCTGCGACTGCTGTGCCTGGGCGGACAGCGCGGCCAGCACAGCGAGCAGGTGGCTTTCGTCGGAGCCCTTGCGCTTCGACTCGGCCGTTTCCGACTCGACCTCACGCGGCTTACCGACACCGTGGGCAAGCACATCGTTGCGCAGGTCACGCCGCAGACGTGGGTCGGTCGCCGGGTCGAGAGCCTCTTCGATGCTCTTGCGCATCATGATCCCAGCCCACTCAGCGGCCAGTATCTGATTCTCCAGCCGCACCTGCTTGAGCTTGGCCCGGTGGGCAGCAGCATCATCGACGACCTGCTTCGCAGCAGCCTTTTCGATTCTCCTGGCGGCAGAACCGTACACCTCCAAGCTGAACGAAACAGGTCGGTTCACGGTGCTGGAAATTGACTCACTCATGGTCATTACCTCCATGGGGCGGCATGCCATCTGGCGGTACGCCCGCTTCTAGATACTGGTTCCATACCGCTGCCGGCTGACGGTCCCACCAATCGTGGTTGGTCCAGCACCATACCTTGGTAGTCGGGTTGCTCGATGGCTTGCCGTCAGTGCCGGGCTTGAACAGCTGTTTGAAGCCGAGCGCCTTGAGGATCTTTGGCAGCGTCTGTGGAGTGATGCTGTAATCCCTCATCAGTTCAGGGTGCAGCCGCTGCAGTTGCTGGTAGATGCCCAGACACCGACCGATCTGCAGCGCAAAGGCACCCTCGCGCGCCGCGGCGCGCTCCTCCAGGAAGCTGACACCGTGCCCACGGGCGGCAAGTTGCATGTCCCGGGCCGCTTCGGTTTCCTGTGCTGGTGCATGGGGGTCCCACCCTTTAAAGTCCCAGGTGGCCAGCACATTGGCGAACACGCCCGCGCCCGGGCCGTCAATCCACGCCACTAGCTCTTCGTAGTAAGCATCTGGTTTGCGCGGTGCGAGACAGCGCATGACATTGATGCGCCCCTCGTTTCCGGTCAGCGGCAGCGCGTCGTCGTGGTTGGTGGTCAGGATGTAGTGCACAGTGTTGCGGACCTCACGGGCGGGCCTTCCCTTCGGCTCGATGACGACGCGCTCGGCGGAGACCCGGTTCTTGAACACCTCGAAGTTCGCCCGGTCCTTGCCCACCAGACGTACCTCATTGAGGAAAGCGATTCGCCGGTCCAGCAGCGCGTCGTCGAACTTGCAGGTAAGCAGTTTGCCGTCGCCATCCGTCAGCACCATCGACTGGCCGAACACCCGCGCAAGCAGCCGGCCGACCAGGTTCTTGCCGATCCGTCGATTCTCGGAATACAGCAGCCAGGCAGTAGGGATCTTGTCGTCAGGGTGTTGATACAGCCACGCCAGCCAGGACACGAACCGCACCGCCGTCGGCGCGTCCCCGTCCGCCAGGTACAGCAGGTGGTCCCATAGGATCGACATGTCATCGAAGGTGGCTGCCGTTGTGCGCTCCGCCATTTCCAGCTTGCGGATGTGCCATAGGTTGAACACGTCCCGGTCATCGTCACTTTCCGACAGTGCTGTCGGTTCCATTACCAGGTACATGACGACGCGCCGTTCGTGGCCTTTCCACTCCCACCAGATTTCGCCAGCTGGGAGCGATTTCCATTCGATCTTTTCACCGTCGATCTTGGCGACTTGCTCGATGGTGCCGTGACGGCTCTGGATTTGATGTTTCATGCCTTCTTTGGTCAATCGGCAGCCGCGCTTGATGTAGTAGGCATAGACCGCACCGTCTGCAGTCACGAGGATGAAGTCCTCACTGATGTAACGCAGTATCTCGCGCGACTCAGGGTCTATGTCGCCCACTTTGATTGTGGATCGACCGCCTTCCTTAGGGACCATCTTGATCACCGTGGCAGCAGGTGCCGTTGACGATGCTTGCTTGCCCTGCGCTTCAATGCCTGCTGCCACACTGGTCGGATTTTCGCCGAATTTGTGAACGGTGCCGGGCACTACGGACTGCTCGTTGGCTGCTTGGGTTGTCCCAAGAATGGTATGAGGCTTATCGTGTTTTGGTGCCCGTGAGCACAGGGTGCGCAGGTCAAACCCGTTCGCGAGCAAATCAATATCAGCGTTCACGGCGCGCAAGCTTGCGCTCGCAGAACTTGTTATACTATTACCCATCGGAATCACCTCTTAACCCTGGCTGGCTCTAACCCACGCCGGGGTTTTCTTTGCCCGTCGGTTACGCATGCTGCGCAGGGCGCTGTTCAGCCACGCGGGCCGCGATCCAAGCCTGGACTTCTTCCAGAACGAACCGTGATTTGCCTGCACGCCCGTCGCTACGACGCGGTCCCACGCATATCGGGGACGGAAAACCATCGGTTTTGATGAGCACGTAAAGGGTGCGCGGGTTCTTGTAGCCGAGCAGATCGGCAGCAGCCCGAATATCGATGAGGGTGACGTGGGGAGTAGACATGACGGGAACCTCGTAACAAGTCGGCTGGACTGTTCGTGGCGGTTCCCGTGAGTAGAGGGTGCGCGTAAGTTACTTCGAACTCTTACTTAACTACATACCAAAAAATGCACACGCAATACAACAAAGTAAGTGCTGCCGTTCGTCGCTTGGGCTGTCAAGCTTGTGCTTGGGAATCCAACCAATCGGACCACTTCTGTGCAGCCTCGCGCCGCTGCGTTTCCAACTCTGCACGCATGTAGGTATCGCCCAGCGCGCCCGGCACCCGATGGGCCAGCATCAGTTCCAAGGTCATCTGATCGACGCCGAGTTGCTCATAGGCAATCGACTGGAAGCTGGCACGGAAGCCATGAGCAGTGATCTGCCCGCGCTTATACCCCAAGCCGTTGATTAGCGCGGACAGCAGGCTATCTGCCTGTATGTGCCCAGCGGCATTGCCTGGGGACGGGAACACATACCCCCTGCCCTCACACTGCTCGAACAGCGTCCGCAGGATGTGGACCGATTGCGACGCAAGCGGCACAAATTGGATCTTGGGTTTGCCGTCCCTGCCCTTGGTCTTGGTGATGACGTAACGCCATTCTGCCGCGTCCAGGTTCACGTCACGCCAGTGCATCGCGGCCAGTTCAGCAGGACGGCAGGCGATGCGCACCAGCAGCCGCAGCGCGTTGCCTACTGATCCGTTGGCTCCCTCATAAGCATCAAGCCGGCGCATCAGTTCACCAAGGTCTGCGTACTCGGTAGGCTTGGTGAAAGCCGGATGGCTCTCAGCGGCATGATCCGGTAGCAAACCACTCTTGCCCTCAGCCACGTTGCGAGGCACCAGGTCAAGCAGTTCCGCGTACCCCAGCACAGACTTGGTGACGCCCAGCGCATAGCGCGCCATGGTCGGCTTGCGTTTCAACTTCTGAATGATGGTATCGACGTGACTGACCTTGATATCAGCAACAGGCAGATCACCCACGACAGGGTAGATGTGGTTCTCCAGTGCCCGCCCATATTGCTGCAGCGTGCTGGCCGCTAGCTTGGTCTTGGTGGCAAGGTAGCGCTCGGCCACGACCCGGAAAACATGTTCCTGCGCCAGCACCGCTTCCCGCTTGGCCCCCTCAACTGCCTCACGCTTGGCATCTATCGGGTGCCTGCCTTCGTCGATCAGCCCCCTCGCCCGTACCGCTTCATCCCTGGCTTGCTTGAGCGACGTTTGCGGGTAGGCACCGATGGTGTAGCGGTTCTCCTTACCGTCCAGGCGATACTTGAGCCGGAACACCTTTCCGCCCGCCTTGGAGATCTCCAGGTAAAGATACCCGCAGCCCTCGCCACCTACCCGGTGCTTGCCGGGTTTCTTCAGTGCGTCGATCTGCAGGGTAGTGAGCTTGGCGGACATGGGGGCATAGCCTCTCTGGCAGGGGGCAAATTACCCAGCCATTATGCCCCTTTCTGTAGTGATTCCAATGACCAACACGGAACACCACATGACAACGCGATACAACGCAGGCCCCATACAACAAGGCATTAAGAGCATCAGGCCGCTCTAATCCGGCACATGTAGAGGCGCTTCGCCTTCCCGCATGTAATCCGTAGGCATAACCTTTATGCCAATTATATTACCAACTCCGGGGTCTGTGCAGTTGCGGTAGTTATGGCCGGTTTCACGGCGTATTACGCTCCAGCCGCAGCGCTTCCGGGGTAGCCGGCAAGCGCTCGACCACCCGCAGCCGCTCGGGTGCCTGGCTGTCGCGCCAGGCCTTGAAGCGCGCCAGTTCGTCGGCCACGGTCTTCAACACCCAGCCCAGCACGGCGATGTCGTCGAGGAAGCCCACGCCCAGTATCCAGTCGGGGATGGCATCGATAGGGCTGACGAAATACAGCAGTCCGGCGACGATGGTGACCAGCGCCTTGGGGCTGATGGCGCGGTATTCGCCACGCCACCAGGCCAGGCACAGCGACTGCAGCAGCTTCACATCTTCGCGTAGCTGGCCCAGGCGTGGGCCTTTACGCGCCACGGCAAACAGCAAGGCCGGCAACCGGCCGCGGCTAAGCAGGCGCTCTGCCAACGGCAGGAAACGGGCGAAATTCCAGGGACCGCTCATGGAGCCTCCAAGAGGAAA
>NZ_JABMCW010000196.1:0-10530 GCF_013179705.1 Pseudomonas sp. CM25
ACCTTGTGGCTGCGGATGCACTGAGGGCCAGTCCCTGCCTCAAAGCCCGGCGATATGTGTGACATCCTGCCGATGCGCCTGCAGGTAGGGCAACACCGCGCCCAGCAGCGGCGCCTTGAAGCGCTCTTGAAACCGGTGCGCCAGCCCGGGTATCAAGCGCAGCTGGCTGCCCTGGATATGCGCTGCCAGGTGCACACCATGCATCACCGGTAGCAACGGGTCGGCGGTGCCATGCACCACCAGGGTCGGCACCCGAAGCTGGTTCAGCAATTCCACCCGGCTGGGCTCGGCCAGTATCGCCATTATCTGGCGCTTGGCCCCGTCCGGGTTGAAGGCCCGGTCGTAAGCCACAGCCGCCTGCTGCAGCAATACCGCACGGTCGTCACGTACTTCGGGGCTGCCCAGGGCGGCGAGCAGGTCGGCCTGCTGCTCGATGGCCACTTCGCGGTTCGGCGCACTGCGCCGCGCCAGCAACTGCACCAGCGCCGGGTCCGGCGCTGGCAACCCGGCAGCCCCTGAACTGGACATGACCAACGTCAGGCTGCGCACGCGTTCGGGGGCCATGGCCGCCAGGTGCTGGGCGATCATGCCGCCCATGCTCACACCCAGCACATGAAACTGCCGCACGCTCAAGGCATCCATCAGGCGCAAGCCGTCATCTGCCATATCCGTCAGCGTGTAGGGTGCCGACACCGGCAGGCCCACCTTGTAACGCAGCAGTTCGAGCGTGAGGTTGGCTGACGGTGGCAGCTGGTTCCAGCGTGACAGGCCGACATCGCGGTTGTCATAGCGGATCACCCGAAAACCCTGGCGACACAACGCCTCGACCACGTCATCAGGCCAGTGGATCAGTTGTCCACCCAGGCCCATCACCAACAGCAGGACCGGGTCACGCGGCGCGCCGACGCTCTGGTACACCAGGCTGACCGCGCCCAGCTCGGCGCGCTGCACCGGGACGTGGGTGTCACAACGTTGATCGGCGAAACTCGCAGGTACGCTGAATATGAAGAAAACAAAAAGCAGAAAAGCCCGCATGGAAGAAACACCAGAATGCAGATACCCAGTAGAGCGCGAGTCTGATGAATTCTTTTCGGTCGCGCTGCCACAGTTCAGTGACAGTTTGATGACTCCCGCCAGGCGGTGCGGCTGAACGTGCAGTCGACAGCGACCGCAACATGAGGGAAACTCAACTCTATTGCTCTTTTCTCATATCATCACCCCGGAGTCAGCAGTGCTGGAGATCCGTCACCTGAAAACCCTTCATGCCCTGCGCGAAGCCGACAGCCTGGTGGAGGCTGCCGAGCGCCTGCACCTGACTCAGTCGGCGCTGTCGCATCAGTTCAAGGAACTGGAAGAGCGACTTGGCCTGCCGTTGTTCGTGCGCAAGAGCAAACCGATCCGCTTCACCAGCGCCGGTTTGCGCCTGCTGCAACTGGCCGATGCCACCCTGCCACTGCTGCGCGGCGCCGAACGCGACATCGCGCGCCTTGCCGGAGGTACCGCCGGGCGCCTGCACATGGCCATCGAATGCCACAGTTGCTTCCAGTGGCTGATGCCGACCATCGACCAGTTCCGCGACGCATGGCCGGAAGTGGAGCTGGACCTGGCCTCCGGCTTCGCCTTTGCCCCGCTGCCGGCGCTGGCGCGCGGGGACCTCGACCTGGTGGTGACCTCCGACCCGCTGGACCTGCCCAGCATCACCTATGTGCCGCTGTTTACCTATGAAGCGATGCTGGCCGTGGCCAACCAGCATCCGTTGGCCAGCAAACCGTATATCGTGCCGCAGGACCTGCTCGACCAGACCCTGATCACCTACCCGGTGGAGCGCGACCGCCTGGACATCTTCACCCGTTTCCTGGAGCCGGCAGACATCGAGCCCGCAGCCGTGCGCACCTCCGAGCTGACGGTGATGATGATGCAGCTGGTGGCCAGCGGCCGCGGCGTCTGTGGCATGCCGCACTGGGCGCTGCATGAATACAGCTCTCGCGGTTATGTGAAGGGCAAGCGCCTGGGCGACAAGGGCCTGTTTGCCACGCTGTACGCCGCCGTGCGCACTGACATGCTCGATGCGCCGTACATGCGCGACTTCCTGCTGACGGCCAAGGACACCTCTTTCGCCACGCTGGACGGTGTCAGCGCGGTTCGTTGAGCACCTGGCGGTACAGCGGCAGGATCAGGTCGCGGGTCAGGGGCGCCAGTGGCATCGCGGGCGTCTGATCGCCGGCCAGCCACACCACTTCTTCGATCTCGGCGGCCGGGACCACCGCTGCGGCGCTGTCGACCCGGAACAGTTCGGCCTGTACTTCGAAGCCTGGCTCGTTGGCGGCCGGGGCGCTGAACTGGCCCAGGTGCACGGCCTGGTCCGGGTCGATCTGCAGGCCCAGCTCCTCATGCAGTTCGCGCACCAGTGCCTGAACGGGTGATTCGCCGGCATCGATCTTGCCGCCAGGCTGCATGAATGCCTGGGTCCCACGCTTGCGCACCAGCAGGGTGCGGCCCTGAGGGTCGATCAGCAGGGCAGCGGCGATGCGGATGGTGTTGGGCATGGGCTGGGCTCACCAAGGACAATGGCCGTGGAGGATCCCATGGGGTCATTGGCCTGACAAGTCCACGGCCTCCTGTCCCCGGCCTTTTGCGGGCAAGCCCGCAAAAAGGCCGCATCAGTTTTCACCAGACCTCCCAGACGAACGGCCCCTTGCCAACCCGCCCCGCACCCGCCATAACCAGAACATGAACCTGCCCGCCAAACACCACCCGGTGCTCGAGCTGTTCCACCCCGCCGTGCGTACCTGGTTCCGTGGCCATTTCGCCACCGTCACCGATGCGCAAGCGCAGGCCTGGCCGTTGATCCATGCCGGCCAGTCACTGCTGCTGGCCGCGCCAACCGGTTCGGGCAAGACCCTCAGCGCATTCCTGGCGGTGCTCGACGAGCTGTTTCGCCAAGGTCTGGAGCGCCACGGCGACTTGCCCGCGCAAACGCAGGTGGTCTACGTCTCGCCGCTCAAGGCCTTGTCCAACGACATCCGCCTGAACCTGCAGGCGCCGCTCGAAGGCATCAGCCAGGCACTCGCAGACGAGGGCCTGAAAGCGCCGCGCATCACCACGGCAGTGCGCACCGGCGATACCCCGCAGAAGGAGCGTGCTGCCATGCGCAAGCTGGCCCCGCACATTCTGGTGACCACCCCCGAATCGCTTTACGTACTGATGGGCTCGGCGTCTGGCCGCGAAGGCCTGGCCAACGTACACACGGTGATCGTCGACGAAATCCACGCCTTGGCCGGCAACAAGCGCGGCTGCCACCTGGCCCTGACCCTGGAGCGCCTGCAGGCCTTGAGCAACCGCCCGCTGCGGCGTATCGGCCTGTCCGCCACGCAACGGCCGGTCGAGCGGGTGGCGCAGTTTCTGGTCGGCAGCGCTCGGCCTTGCGCCATCGTCGATGTGGGGCATGCGCGCCAGCGTGACCTGGCCATCGAGGTCCCGCCCGTGCCGCTGGGTGCAGTGATGGCCACCGATGTCTGGGGCCTGGTGTACGACCGGTTGGCCGCCTTGGCCAGGGAACACCGCACCACCCTGGTATTCGTCAATACCCGCCGCCTGGCGGAACGCATCACCCGCCACCTCAGCGACCGGCTGGGCAAAGAGGCCGTTGCCGCGCATCACGGCAGCCTGTCCAAGGAGCTGCGTCTGGATGCCGAACAGCGCCTGAAAAACGGCAAGCTGCAGATGCTGGTGGCAACCGCGTCACTGGAACTGGGCATCGACATCGGTGATATCGACCTGGTGTGTCAAATCGCCTCGCCGGGTTCGATCGCGGCGTTCCTGCAACGTGTCGGCCGCGCCAGCCACCAGGTGGACGGCGTGCCAAAGGGGCGCTTGTTCCCCACCTCGCGCGACGACCTGATCGAATGCGTGGCGCTGCTGGACTGCGTACGCCGCGGCGAACTGGACGAGCTGCACATGCCCCGGGCGCCGCTGGACGTGCTGGCCCAGCAGATCGTTGCCGAAGCCAGCAACCAGGCCTGGCATGAGCAGGCGCTGTTCGACTGCCTGCGCCAGGCCGCGCCCTATGCCGCACTCGACCACGCCCATTACCAGGCGCTGCTGCGCATGCTCGCCGAGGGTTACAACGGCCGCCAGGGCGTGCGCAGTGCCTACCTGCACCGCGACGCCGTGAGTGGCACCTTGCGTGGCCGCCGCGGCAGCCAGCTGACGGCGCTGACCAGCGGCGGCACCATCCCCGACAACGCCGACTACTCGGTACTGCTCGAACCGCAGTCGCTCAACATCGGCAGCGTCAATGAAGACTTTGCCGTGGAAAGCATTGCCGGCGATATCTTCCAGCTGGGCAATGCCTCCTATCGCATCCTGCGGGTAGAACCGGGCCGGGTGCGGGTGGAGGATGCCCAGGGCCTGCCGCCGACCATCCCGTTCTGGCTGGGTGAAGCGCCGGGGCGCAGTGACGAGCTGTCGGCTGCGGTGGCCCGCTTGCAGGGGCAGGTTGACCAGCAACTGGCACTGGCTGACGGTAACCTGGACCGAGTGCTGGCGTGGTTGCAGAGCGCATTCGAACTGGGTGAAGACAGCGCCGGCCAGTTGCTCGACTACCTGGCCCGCACCCGCGAAGCGCTTGGCGCCCTGCCCTCGCAGGAGACCCTGGTGATGGAGCGCTTCTTCGACGAATCCGGCGGCACCCAGCTGATCATCCACTCGCCGTACGGCAGCCGCATCAACCGCGCCTGGGGCCTGGCGCTACGCAAGCGCTTCTGCCGCACCTTCAACTTCGAGCTGCAGGCCGCCGCCAGCGAGGATGCCATCGTACTGTCGCTGTCGACCAGCCATAGCTTCGAGCTCGATGAAGTGTGGCGCTACCTGAACAGCCGCAGCGCCGAGCCAATCCTGATTCAGGCAGTGCTCGAGGCGCCGTTGTTCGGCGTGCGCTGGCGCTGGAACGCCAGTGTGGCGATGGCCCTGCCGCGCTTTGTCGGCGGGCGCAAGGTAGCACCGCAGATCCAGCGGATGAAAAGCGAAGACCTGGTGGCCGCCGTGTTCCCCGACCAGATCGCCTGCCTGGAGAACATTGTCGGCGAGCGGCAGGTACCCGATCACCCGCTGGTCGAACAAACCCTCGATGACTGCCTGCACGAGGCGATGGACTGCGAAGGCTGGCTGGCGCTGTTGCGGCGCATGGAAAGCGGCGCAGTGCGTCTGCTGTGCCGTGACCTGCCCGCCCCCTCTCCGCTGGCTGCGGCCATTCTCAATGCCAGGCCGTATGCCTTCCTCGACGATGCACCGCTGGAAGAGCGGCGCACCCAGGCGGTGCTGAACCGGCGCTGGAGCGAGGTGCGCAGTGGTGACGACCTGGGTGCGCTGGACGCAGACGCCATCGCGGCCGTCGAAGCCGAGGCCTGGCCAGAACCCGGCAACGCCGATGAAATGCACGAGGCGCTGATGGGGCTTGGCTGTATCAGCCAGGACGAAGTGCAGGCCAACCCCGATTGGGCGCTGCTGCTCGGGCAGCTGGCCAAAGCTGGACGGGCGTTGCGCGTGGTGGATGAAAACCTGTGGGTGGCGCGTGAGCGGCTGAGCCTGATGAACGTGCTATACCCGGGCGCTCGGCTGGAGCCTGCGCTACCGGTACTGCCAGGCTTCGATCAGGCCGTGGAGCCTGACAGTGCGCTGGTCGAACTGTTGCGGGCCCGCCTGAGCGGTCATGGTCCACAAACCGCGCCCCGGATCGCAGCACCGCTTGGCCAACCGCTGCAGGCCATCGAACAGGCCCTGGCCCGCCTGGAAGCCGAAGGCTATGTGCTGCGCGGGCACTTCAGCCCCGCTGCGACCGACCTGCAATGGTGCGAGCGCCACCTGTTGGCGCGCATACACCGCTACACGGTCAAGCGCCTGCGCCGGGAGATCGAACCGGTCAGCCTGCAGGACTTCATGCGGTTTCTGTTCGATTGGCAACACCTGGCCCCGGACGAACGCCTGCGCGGACCGCAGGCGGTGGCCGAGGTGCTCGGGCAGTTGCAGGGGTTTCCGAGTGCCGCCGGCGCCTGGGAAGCAGCGCTGCTGCCGGCGCGTATCAAGGACTACAGCCCGCACTGGCTCGACGAAGCCTGCCGCAGCGGGCAGTTTGCCTGGAGCCGGCTGGCGGCTACGGTGGCAAGCAGCACGCTGTTCAGCACACCACTGGTGCTGCTACCGCGCGACCCATTGAACAGCTGGCGCAGCCTGGCGCCCGCCCCCGCCGTCGATACCCTCGGCCTGCGCGCGCAGCGGGTTCATGAAGCCCTGAAAACCCACGGGGCGCTGTTCTTCGATGAGCTGGCGCATGAGGCACATCTGCTACCCAGCGAACTGGAAAATGCGCTGCAGGAGCTGGTGGGCTCGGGGCTGGTCGGTGCTGACAGCTTCACCGGCTTGCGCAGCCTGATCACGCCTGCGGCCAAGCGCACTGCACGCAACAGCCGCCGCGGCCACCCGCCGCTGTCCAGCAGCATGGCGCATGCCGGGCGCTGGGCCCTGCTGCGCCGCAGCGATACGCCTCCTGACCACGAACAGCGCCTGGAGCATATTGCCCGCAGCCTGCTGCGCCGCTATGGGGTGATCTGCTGGCGGCTGCTGGAGCGCGAGAGCGACGTGCTGCCGCCCTGGCGTGAACTGTTGCGCTGCTATCACCGGCTGGAAGCCCGTGGCGAGATTCGTGGCGGGCGCTTCATTGCCGGGCTGGCCGGCGAACAGTTCGCCTTGCCGGAAGCAGTGGGGTTGCTGCGGCAGGTGCGCCGACGCGAGCCCGACGGCGCGCTGCTGGTGGTAAGTGCCGCTGACCCGCTGAACCTGATCGGGTCATTGCTGCCGGGGGCGAAGGTACCTGCGGTGAGCGGCAACCGCTTGTTGTATCGGGATGGGGTGCCGGTGGCGATGCGGGTGGCCGGGCGCTACACATTCATGGTCGAGGCGCCGGTACAGGAGCAGGAGGGCTGGCGACAGATGCTGTTGCGCAACACGATTTGAGCGGTATTTGCTGCGGCGGGGCAAATGCTAGCGGGCTCGCGGGCGCCAAGGCCGTTGATGCAGCAATGGCTTGGCGAGAATGATTTTCGCTACCCCGATTTTAATTTGCACAGCCCGGCAACTTGGCTATGGTCGGGGTTTGCCCCAGGCCCTGAGCCTGACCGCGCCATCGCAAGGACCCTGTATGAGCCTGTCACTTCTCAGCCGCTACGCCTTCTTCGCCGCCTGTGTACTGTTCACCCTGGCGAGCCTGCCCTTCACCCACCACGAATGGCTGTGGCCGTTCACGCTGACCACCGGCATCCTCAGCCTGATCGGCCTGTTCGACCTGCTGCAGCAACGCCATGCCGTGCGCCGCAACTACCCGATCCTGGGCAACATCCGCTACCTGGTCGAGGCCATACGCCCGGAAATTCGCCAGTACCTGCTGGAGTCCGACAGCGACGCCCTGCCATTTTCCCGCGCCCAGCGCTCGCTGGTGTACGCCCGGGCCAAGAACGAGGCTTCGGACAAACCCTTCGGCACCTTGATCGACGTGTACGAGTCCGGCTTCGAGTTCATCGGCCACTCCATGCGCCCGGCACCGCTGGCCGACCCGTCCAGCTTCCGCACCATCGTCGGCGGACCACAGTGCAGCCAGCCGTACTCGGCGTCGATCTTCAACATCTCGGCCATGAGCTTCGGCTCACTCAGCGCCAATGCCATCCGCGCCCTCAACCAGGGCGCCAAGCTGGGCAATTTCCACCATGACACCGGCGAAGGCAGCATCAGCCCCTATCACCGCGAGCACGGTGGCGACCTGGTGTGGGAACTGGGCAGCGGCTACTTCGGTTGCCGCACCCCGGATGGCCGTTTCGACCCTGAGCGCTTCGCCACGCAAGCACGCAGCCCGCAGGTGCGGATGATCGAGATAAAGATGAGCCAAGGCGCCAAGCCCGGCCATGGCGGCATCCTGCCCAAGCACAAGGTCACCCAGGAAATCGCCGAGACCCGCGGCATATTGATGGGCGAAGACTGCATCTCGCCGTCGCGCCACAGCGCCTTCTCCACCCCCACCGAAATGATGCAGTTCATCGCCCAGCTGCGTGAACTGTCGGGGGGCAAACCGGTGGGGTTCAAGTTCTGCCTGGGCCACCCGTGGGAGTTCATGGGCATCGCCAAGGCCATGCTGGAAACCGGCATCCTGCCCGACTTCATCGTGGTCGATGGCAAGGAAGGGGGCACGGGTGCGGCGCCCGTGGAATTCACCGACCATATCGGCGTGCCGTTGCGCGAAGGCTTGCTGTTCGTGCACAACACCCTGGTCGGCCTGAACCTGCGCGACAAGATCAAGCTAGGGGCCAGCGGCAAGATCGTCAGTGCTTTTGACATTGCCAGCGTGCTGGCCATTGGCGCCGACTGGGCCAACTCGGCGCGCGGTTTCATGTTTGCCATTGGCTGCATCCAGTCGCAAAGCTGCCATACCAACAAATGCCCGACCGGCGTGGCCACGCAAGACCCGTTGCGCCAGCGCGCCCTGGTGGTGCCGGACAAGGCCCAGCGGGTGTTGAACTTCCATCACAACACCTTGCGTGCATTGGCCGAAATGCTGGCTGCGGCGGGATTGAACCATCCCGAGCAGCTGGAAGCCAAGCACCTGGTACGGCGGGTATCGGCCACCGAGATCAAGCTGTTCTCGCAGATGCATGTGTTCCTGAAGCCGGGGGAGTTGCTGACTGGCGAGGTGAATGGCCAGTTCTATTCGCGCATGTGGCAACTGGCGCGGGCGGACAGCTTTGAGCCGCACAGTGAGGTGGCGGCCTGACAGGCACCTGGGGCTGCTTTGCAGCCCATCGCCGGCAAGCCAGCTCCCACACTGACCGCTTTGCCCTGGAGCGATATGCTGTAACTGTGGGAGCTGGCTTGCCGGCGATGGGCCGCAAAGCGGCCCCGGCTATCTCAGATCAGGAAGCGGTACTGGCCACACCCTGCACCTCTTTCGGTGCCAGGCGGAACGTGTAGTACAGCACCGTCAGCAACACCAGGAACGCCGGGCCAATGTACAGGGCCACGCGGGTATCCTCGAAGTACGCCATCAGGCCAACCACCAGCACCAGGAAGGCCAGCGCCAGGTAGGAGCTCAGCGGCCACAGCCACATGCGGTACTTGAGTGCCTTGCGCTCGGCGGTGCTCAGGCCAGCGCGGAACTTGAGCTGCGCCAGCAGAATCATCACCCAGGTCCAGATTGCACCGAAGGTGGCGATCGAAGTCACCCAGACGAAGACCTTTTCCGGTACCAGGTAGTTGGCCAGCACACCCAGCAGCAGCGCGCCGATCGACAGCAGCAGCGCATTGCGCGGTACGCCGTTTTTCGAGGTACGGGCGAACGCCGCCGGGGCCTGGCCATTCTGCGCCAGGCTGTAGAGCATGCGCCCGGTGCTGAAGATACCGCCGTTGCACGACGACAGCGCCGCAGTGATGACCACGAAGTTGATGATGCCCGCCGCAGTCTTGATGCCCAGGCGCTCGAAGGTCATGACGAACGGGCTGCCCTGGCTGCCGATTTCGTTCCACGGGTAGATCGACAGGATCACGAACAGCGCACCAACGTAGAACAGCAGGATGCGCCAGAACACCGAGCCGATGGCCTGTGGAATGGTCTTCTGCGGGTTGCGCGCTTCGCCGGCGGTCAGGCCGATCATTTCCACGCCCAGGTAGGCGAACATGACCATCTGCAGCGACATCAGCACACCAGTCATGCCGTTGGGCATGAAGCCGCCATTGCTCCACAGGTTGGAAATACCGAGTGCCACACCGTCGTTACCGAAGCCGAAGGCAATCACGCCAATGCCCCCAAGGACCATGGCGATGATGGTGACGATCTTGATCAGGGCGAACCAGAACTCGAACTCGCCGAAGGCCTTCACCGCCACCAGGTTGACCGCGCCCATGCTGCCCAGGGCCGCCAGGGCCCAGATCCAGCGTGGTACATCGGGGAACCAGATGCCCATGTAGATGGCCACCGCAGTGATTTCGGCCACGCAGGTTACCAGCCACAGGAACCAGTAGTTCCAGCCGGTAAGAAAGCCCGCCAGCGGGCCGAGGTAGTCCTGGGCATAGCGGCTGAAAGACCCGGCGACCGGGTTGTGCACGGCCATTTCGCCCAGGGCGCGCATGATCACCAGGATGGCCAGGCCGCCGATGATGTAGGACAGCATGATGGCAGGGCCGGCCATTTCGATGGCCTTGGCCGAACCCAGGAAAAGACCGACACCGATACAGGCGCCCAGCGCCATCAGGCGGATGTGCCGTTCGCCCAGTTCACGCTTGAGCGGGCCGCCTTCAGTGGCTTGGCCGTGGGCAGGGTGGTTGCCGACTGGCATAGCAATACAACCTCATTTTGTTATTGGATTTGACCTTCGTGCAGCACTGACCATGCCGATAGGCGTGGCGGTGGCTTGCCAGGCTGGCCTCGTGGGCCGGCCCGTATGCCGGTGTAGAGCACCCGGCGGGGCGAAGGGGGCGAGCAGTATAGGAAGC
>NZ_JABMCW010000197.1:0-10497 GCF_013179705.1 Pseudomonas sp. CM25
ATGCTAGGATACTGATCCGGTTGCCTGGCGACCATGCCTGTCGCCGTTCTGGCCCACAGGACACTTCGACAAAACGTTGCGCATGAACCAGCCGGCTTCAAGATAGTCTGTTCTGCGTAGAAAGAATTCCCGATGCGCCATTGCTGGCTCATCGCTACCCTGAGATAGCCGTCTTCCATGTTTGGTTCCAACGACGACAAGAAAGCGCCGGCCGAGGCTGGTGAAAAGAAAGGCCTGTTCAGCTGGTTTCGCAAGAAACCGCAGCAACCCGACTTGCCCGCGAATGAAGCCCCCGCCGTCGAGCCGCCAGTAGCCGCTCCGGTCGAGGTATCGCCTGCCGAAACACCGCATGCCGCCGAGCCCGTCAAGGCCCCTGCGGCTGCGCCGCTGGTTGAGCCGACGCAGGTCGCGGAATCCGTCCAGTACCCGGTAGTCGAAGCCTCCGAGGCTGAACCGGTTGCCGTTCAGCCGTTGCCGGCTCCGGAGCCGGTCGCGGTGCCGCCGCTGGATGCACCAGCCGTGCAGCCGGTCCAGGCCGCGCCGGCGGAGCCTGGCCCGGTCGTCGAGCAGGCCGCGCCAGTCAGCAACCTGGTATTGCCAGTTGCCGAAGAGCCTGTGGCCCTGGTGCCAGATCTGGAGCCCAAAGCGCCGCCCGTCATCCCTGAGCGTCCTGAGCCAGCGCCTGCTGCGCCGGTGGCCACCGCCGCGGTCGCGACCACCGTCGTCGAACCACAGGCTGAAGCCGCGCCCGCCGTGGCCGAGCAGGCCAAACCCGGCTTCTTCGCCCGCCTCAAGCAGGGCCTGTCGAAGACCAGCGCCAGCATCGGCGAGGGCATGGCCAGCCTGTTCATGGGCAAGAAAGTCATCGATGACGACCTGCTCGACGAAATCGAAACCCGCCTGCTGACCGCCGACGTCGGCGTGGAAGCCACGTCGGCCATCGTCCAGAACCTGACCCAGAAGGTCGCGCGCAAGCAGCTGGCCGATGCCGATGCCCTGTACAAGTCGCTGCAGGAAGAGCTGGCCGCGCTGCTGCGCCCGGTCGAGCAGCCGCTGAAGGTGCAGGCGCAGAACAAGCCCTACGTGATCCTGGTTGTTGGCGTGAACGGCGCCGGCAAAACCACCACCATCGGCAAGCTGGCCAAGAAGCTGCAGCTTGAAGGCAAGAAGGTGATGCTGGCCGCTGGCGATACCTTCCGCGCTGCAGCGGTCGAGCAGTTACAGGTGTGGGGCGAGCGCAACCAGATCCCGGTCATCGCTCAGCACACCGGTGCCGACTCCGCCTCGGTGATCTTCGATGCGGTGCAAGCCGCCAAGGCCCGTGGCGCCGATGTGCTGATCGCCGACACTGCCGGCCGCCTGCACACCAAGGACAACCTGATGGAGGAGCTGAAAAAGGTTCGCCGGGTCATCGGCAAGCTCGATGCCGACGCGCCGCACGAGGTGCTGCTGGTGCTCGATGCCGGCACCGGCCAGAACGCCATCAGCCAGGCCAAGTACTTCAACCAGAGCGTCGAACTGACCGGCCTGGCCCTGACCAAGCTGGACGGTACTGCCAAGGGCGGGGTGATCTTCGCCCTGGCCAAGCAGTTCAAGCTGCCCATCCGCTTCATCGGTGTCGGTGAAGGCATCGACGACCTGCGCACCTTTGAAGCCGAGCCGTTCGTCAAGGCTCTGTTCGCCGAGCGAGACTGACCATGATCCGATTCGAACAGGTTGCCAAGCGCTATCCCAATGGTCATGTGGGTTTGCATGAACTGAGTTTCCGGGCGCGCCGGGGCGAATTCCTGTTCGTCACAGGCCACTCGGGTGCTGGCAAAAGTACCCTGCTGCGCCTGCTGCTGGCCATGGAACGCCCGACCAGTGGCAAACTGCTGCTGGCAGGCCAGGACCTGGGCCAGATCAGCAATGCGCAGATCCCGTTCCTGCGCCGGCAGATCGGCGTGGTGTTCCAGAATCACCAACTGCTGTTCGACCGCACGGTGTTCAACAACATTGCCCTGCCGCTGCAGATTCTGGGCCTGTCCAAGGCAGAGATCAGCAAACGGGTGGACTCGGCGCTGGAGCGTGTATCGCTGGCCGACAAAGGCGAGCTGTTTCCGGCCGATCTGTCCACCGGGCAGCAGCAACGGATAGGTATTGCCCGCGCCATCGTTCACCAGCCGGCCCTGCTGCTGGCCGACGAACCCACCGGTAACCTCGACCCGCGCCTGGCTGCAGAGATCATGGGCGTGTTCGAGGACATCAACCGCCTGGGTACCACGGTATTGATCGCCAGCCACGACCTGGCACTGATTGCGCGCATGCGCCACCGCATGCTGACCTTGCAGCGCGGCCGCTTGATCGGCGATGGGGAGGCCGGGCAATGAGCACTACACGTACGCCGAAAGTTTCCGAGCGGGTTGCGCCGAAGCCGGCCGACCCGCAGCCGACGAAGAAAAAGCGCGGTGAAGACGATGACGGCCCGGATTTTCGCACCCTGCTGCATGCCTGGCTGGAAAGCCACCGTGCCAGCATGGCCGACAGCCTGCGCCGCCTTGGCAAGCAGCCTATCGGCAGCTTCTTTACCTGCCTGGTGATGGCGGTGGCGCTGAGCATGCCCATGGGCTTGTCGTTGCTGCTGGAGAACGTCGAACAGTTGGGTGGCTCGTGGCAGCGCGCTGCGCAGATTTCGCTATACCTCAAGCTCGATGCCGGTAGCCGCGATGGCGAGGCGCTGCGCGACGAGATCAAGGGTATGCCGGGGGTGTCGGACGCCCAGTATGTCAGCCGCGAGCAGGCGCTGGAGGAGTTCCAGCAGCAATCCGGCCTGGGCGAGGCCTTGCGTGAACTGCCTGATAATCCGCTGCCTGGTGTGGTGGTGGTGACCCCGACCGAGGTCGACAAACCGGCGCTGGAGGCCCTGCGTCAGCGGCTTTCGGAGCTGCCGCGGGTTGAAGTGGCACAGCTTGACCTGGTGTGGGTCGAGCGTCTGGCGGCGATTCTCAAGCTGGGTGACCGTTTCGTCTTCGGCCTGGCCGTGATGCTGATTTCGGCCCTGCTGTTAGTAATCGGTAACACAATTCGTCTACATATTGAAAACCGCCGTGTCGAGATCGAAGTGATCAAGCTGGTAGGTGGCACCGACGCCTATGTACGCCGGCCTTTCCTGTACATGGGCGCCCTGTATGGCCTGGGTGCGGGCCTGTTGGCGTGGGCCATCCTGGCGTTTGGCCTGAACTGGCTGAACGAGGCCGTAGTAGGGCTTTCCGGGCTGTACGGCAGTGACTTCGCCTTGGGCGGGGTGCCGGCGTCCGATGGTCTGTCGCTCTTGATCGGAGCGGTGCTGTTGGGGTATATCGGTGCATGGATTGCAGTCGCCCGCCACCTGAACGAGCTGGCGCCGCGATAGTTTTTACGTGCCAGCATTGACATTTTCTTCACTTTGGAACTTGTACCGTCGTTCCAGGTCAATGTTGGCAGCACCCACAAGGTGCGAGTCTGGTAAGTCGGAGGTTCTTGAATGACCACATCGTTGCAACCTGCCTATGCCCTGGTACCCGGTGCGAACCTGGAAGCCTATGTGCACACGGTCAACAGCATCCCGCTGCTGACGGTCGAGCAGGAGCGGGATCTGGGCGAGCGTCTCTATTATGAGCAGGATGTCGAGGCCGCTCGTCAAATGGTGATGGCCCACCTGCGTTTTGTCGTACACATTGCCCGTAGCTACGCCGGCTACGGGTTGGCCCAGGCCGACCTGATCCAGGAAGGCAACGTCGGCCTGATGAAAGCCGTCAAACGCTTCAACCCGGAAATGGGCGTGCGCCTGGTGTCTTTCGCCGTGCACTGGATCAAGGCAGAGATCCACGAGTTCATCCTGCGCAACTGGCGCATCGTCAAGGTGGCTACCACCAAGGCCCAGCGCAAGCTGTTCTTCAACCTGCGCAGCCAGAAAAAGCGCCTGGCCTGGCTGAACAACGACGAAGTGCATCGCGTAGCGGAAAGCCTTGGCGTCGAGCCGCGTGAAGTGCGCGAGATGGAAAGCCGCCTCAGCGGCCAGGACATGGCCTTCGACCCGGCAGCGGAAGCTGACGACGACAGCGCCTTCCAGTCGCCTGCGCATTACCTGGAAGACCACCGGTACGACCCGGCGGTGCAGCTGGAGGATGCCGACTGGAGCGATAACTCCACCAGCAACCTGCACGAAGCGCTGCAAGGGCTGGACGAGCGTAGCCGCGACATTCTGTATCAGCGCTGGTTGGCCGAAGAGAAAGCCACGTTGCATGAGCTGGCGGACAAGTACAGCGTTTCGGCTGAGCGCATTCGCCAGCTGGAGAAGAATGCGATGAACAAGGTCAAGGCGTTGATCGCTGTTTGATCCAGCCTTGGCTGCACTGAAAAGCCGCTGGCCCTGATCGGGTGAGCGGCTTTTTTGTTTGTGGCTTTAAGGGCCTCTTCGCGGGCGTGCCCGCGAAAAGGCCCTTAAAGCTTCCGCGGAGTGTCGAGCTGCATCAGATAGCTGGGCCCACCCAACTGGCTCATCTGCCGGCGAATCCATCCGGCACGGCTGGCCACGTAGGCACTCGGCCGGCTGGCACTCCACTTGATCGGGCTCGGCAGCACCGCCGCCAGCTGCGCGGCCTGCTGACGGCTGAGCCGGCTGGCATCGACGCCAAAGTGATAGCGCGCCGCTGCCTGGGCGCCAAATACACCCTTGCCCCACTCGGCACTGTTCAGATAAACCTCGAGAATTCGTTCTTTCGACCAGAACAATTCGATCAGCGCGGTGAACCAGGCCTCCAGGCCCTTGCGCAGCCAGCTGCGGCCCGACCACAGGAACAGGTTCTTGGCCACCTGCTGAGTGAGGGTGCTGGCACCACGCACGCTGCCACCGCGCTCGTTGTAGGCCAGTGCCGCCTGGATGGCCGGGATGTCAAAACCCCAGTGGCTGGCGAACTTCTGGTCTTCGCCAGCGATGACCGCGACCTTGAGCTCGTCGGAAATGTTTTCCCACGGCTGCCAGTCGCGCTGCAGGTCGATCGGCTCGCCATTCACCCAGGACTGTACCTTGCGCTCGACCATCAGGGCAGTGCCGGGCGGCGGCACCCAGCGAAACACCAGCACCAGCACGATGCTGCCGGCAGCAAACCAGAGCAGGGCACGGGTGAGGCGGCGAAGAAGGGTTGGCAGCATGTCGATGGCTTGGCCGTACGGGTGGAAGGGGCCATTATACAGACCCGATCCTAGGAGTCGTCCCAATGCTTCGCAGCTTCCTCATGCTTGCCGCCTTTTTCGGCTTTACCGGGGTCGCCCTGGGTGCCTTCGCTGCCCACGGCCTGAAGAACCGGCTGACGGCGGACTACCTGGCGATTTTCCACACCGGTGTGACCTACCAGTTGGTCCATACCCTGGCGATCCTTGCCGTTGCGGTGCTTTCAGCGCACTTGCCGGGGCGCCTGGTCGGCTGGGCCGGCGGCCTGTTCGCCCTGGGCATTGTGCTGTTCTCCGGCAGCCTGTACCTGCTGACCCTCAGCGGCGTGAGCAAGCTGGGCATCATCACCCCAATCGGCGGCCTGTGCTTCCTCGCCGGCTGGCTGTGCCTGGGCCTGGCAGCCTGGCGGCTGGGCTGACCAAGTGGTCCACAATCGCGACTAATGGCGTGCACCGCCCTTGGGTTGCAGGGTGGTTCGGCGCTAGAATGCGGGCCCCAAAGAACAATGGTGGCCGTGCGCATGCGCATTCAACTGAACGGTGAACCTTACGAACTGCCTGCCGGCGAGAGCGTTGCAGCCCTGCTGACGCGTCTGGAGCTGGGCGGGCGCCGGGTTGCAGTGGAACTGAACCTGGACATCGTGCCGCGTAGCCAGCACGACAGCACGCTGCTGAACGACGGCGACCAGGTCGAAGTGGTCCACGCCATCGGTGGCGGCTGACAGCAGCCCGGCGGTTCACAAGCAAGCCCTGCAACCTTTTCCCGAGGAACAACGATGAGCAACGTTCGTAGCGACAAGCCCTTCACCCTGGCCGGGCGTACTTTCCAGTCGCGCCTGCTGGTCGGCACCGGCAAGTACCGTGACATGGAAGAAACCCGCCTGGCCACCGAGGCCTCGGGTGCCGAAATCGTCACTGTCGCCGTGCGCCGCACCAACCTTGGCCAGAATGCGGGCGAGCCGAACCTGCTCGACGTGCTGTCTCCCGACAAATACACCATCCTGCCGAACACCGCAGGCTGCTTCGATGCGGTGGAAGCCGTACGCACTTGCCGGCTGGCGCGCGAACTGCTCGATGGGCGCAAATCGCATGAGTCCCGGACGCTGGTGAAACTGGAAGTGCTGGCCGACCAGAAAACCCTGTTCCCCAACGTGATCGAAACCCTCAAGGCCGCCGAAGTGCTGGTCAAGGACGGTTTCGACGTGATGGTGTACACCAGCGATGACCCGATCATCGCCCGTCAGCTGGCCGAAGCCGGCTGCATCGCGGTCATGCCCCTGGCTGGCCTGATCGGTACCGGCCTGGGGATCTGCAACCCCTACAACCTGCAGATCATCCTGGAAGAATCCAAGGTACCGGTGCTGGTCGATGCCGGCGTGGGTACCGCTTCCGACGCCACCATTGCCATGGAGATGGGTTGCGAGGCCGTGCTGATGAACTCGGCCATCGCCCATGCCCAGCAGCCGGTGCTGATGGCCGAAGCCATGAAGCACGCCATCGTCGCTGGTCGCCTGGCCTACCTGGCCGGCCGCATGCCGAAGAAACTCTACGCCAGCGCCTCTTCGCCGCTGGATGGTCTGATCAAGTAAGAGCCACAGATGACTGAATCGCACGATACGCCGAGCACCCCTGACGGCGAAGCCCGCCCGCACCGCCGCATCAAGAGTTTCGTGATGCGCGCCGGGCGCATGACCGAAGGCCAGCAGCGCGGCCTGGACCAGGGCGGCCCGCTGTACATCCTGCCGCTGGCCGACAGCCCGGTGGACTACGACCAGGTATTCGGCCGTTCGGCGCCGCGCACCCTGGAGATCGGCTTCGGCATGGGCCATTCCCTGCTGGAAATGGCGGCTGCCGCGCCTGATCAGGACTTCATCGGCGTGGAAGTGCACCGCCCGGGTGTTGGCGCGCTGCTCAACGGCGTGCTGACCCAGGGGCTGAAGAACCTGCGGGTGTATGACTGCGATGCGATCGAAGTGCTGAACCGCTGCGTGGCGGACAACAGCCTCGACCGCTTGATGCTGTTCTTCCCCGACCCATGGCACAAGGCGCGCCATCACAAGCGCCGCATCGTCCAGCTGGAATTCGCCGAGCTGGTACGGCGCAAGATCAAGCCCGGTGGCGTGTTCCACATGGCCACTGACTGGGAGCCGTATGCCGAGTACATGCTTGAAGTGATGAGCGCGGCCCCGGGCTACCGCAACCTTGCAGCCGACGGCAGCTACGTGCCACGCCCTGAAGAGCGCCCGATTACCAAGTTCGAACGTCGCGGTGAGCGGTTGGGGCATGGGGTGTGGGACTTGAAGTTCGAGAAGGTGGATTGATCGGCTGATCCGGCCTTTCGGTGCGCTGCTGCCTGCAGAAATGCAGGCGCAAAAAAACCGCCTTGAGAAAGGCGGTTTTTTTTATGTGAGCGACAGGACTGAGTATCCTTTCGCTCCGGGGCGTCACTGAAAACCCTCCATACGAAAATGTCGGGATTTCATGCGCGATCACTTCGATGACGCCCGCTAAAGGGTAGTCGGGTGGTAGGGCTGCCCTGGTTCTCCGGGGCAGCTTTTAGCAGGCTTACCCGCGGCGGTCAGCCACCACGCCAATGATCACCAGCACCACCAATAATACCGGCGCCAACGCATAGTTGTTGAACTGGCTCAGCCCCTTGACCACCCAAGGCGTGGCATAGATCAGCGCCGCACCGCTGCCGATCATCACCATCAGTGCCATGAACGGCACGCGCAGGGCACCCGCCAGACTGCCCAGGCGTTGTTCGGCCCAGCCTTTGACATCGCTGCCAAACAGCACCAGCAGGCAGCCTACCAAGGCCAGCGAAATCTCCGACAGGTTGCCGCGGCTCCAGCGGGAAACCGTCGCAAGCAGATCAAGTACCAGATCCATGGGTCGTCCTTAGGTCAAGAAATACTGCAGCAGGTCATTGAGGAACAACTGGCCCCGTGGCGTGGCTGCCAGTCGATCCGGTTCGACCTGCAAAAGGCCTTTTTGTTCGGCAGCACGGCGTGCCTCGCGCAGTTGCTCCAGTGGCAATCTGGTGCGCTGAGTGAACAGTTCAGCCTCCACGCCATCGGTGAGGCGCAGCGCATTCATCAGGAACTCGAACGGCAGCTCGTCCACTGGCAGCAGCTTCTCGCCGGCCTTGAACGGCTTGGCCAGGTTCAGGTAGTCCTTGGGCAGGCGGGTTTTCCAGGTACGCAGGATGCGCCCGTCGGCAAAGGTCAGCTTGCCGTGTGCGCCGGCGCCGATGCCGATGAAGTCGCCAAAGCGCCAGTAGTTGAGGTTGTGCCGGGCAGCACGGTCTGGCTGGGCATAGGCCGAAACCTCGTACTGCCGGAAACCGTGCCTGGCCATCAGCGCCTGGCCGGCTTCCTGGATGTCCCAGAGAATGTCGTCCTCCGGCAGCTCGGGTGGCTGGTTCCAGAACACCGTGTTCGGCTCCACGGTCAACTGATACCACGACAAGTGGGTCGGCCCCAGGTCGATGGCCTGGCGCAGATCGCCCAGTGCGTCGTCCAGCGACTGGTCGGGCAGCCCGTGCATCAGGTCCATGTTGAAGTTGTCGAAGCCGGCGGCGCGTGCCATGCCGGCGGCGCGGATCGCTTCATCACCATTGTGGATGCGCCCCAACGCCTGCAGCTTGGCCGGCTGGAAGCTCTGCACGCCGATCGAAAGGCGGTTGATGCCGGTCTGCCGATAGGCCTTGAACTTGTCCTGCTCGAACGTGCCGGGGTTGGCCTCCAGGGTGATCTCGATGTCGGGCGCGAACGGGATGCGCTGCTCCACGCCCCGCAGCAGCTGGCCAAGGGCATTGGCACTGAACAGGCTAGGGGTGCCGCCGCCGAAAAAGATCGAGCTGATCGGGCGGCCCTGTACGGCGGCCAGCTCCTGGTCGAGGTCGGTCAACAGGGCGGCGACGTAGGCGTCTTCCGGCAGTTCAGGGCCGGCAGCGTGGGAGTTGAAGTCGCAGTACGGGCATTTGCGTACGCACCACGGGATGTGGATGTACAGCGCCAGCGGCGGCAGGCTGGTAAAGCCGGCCACGCCGGAATGGGACAGCGTCGCGATCATGCCAGGCCCAGACGTTGGCGCAGCAGGACCATGGCGCGGGCGCGGTGGCTGAGCTGGTTCTTGTCTACCGGGGCCAGGTCGGCGCTGGAGCAGTTGCGCTCTGGTACCCAGAACAGCGGGTCGTAGCCAAAACCGTGCTCGCCGCTGGCCTGGAGCAGAATGCGCCCGTGCCACAGGCCTTCGCACAGGATCGGCAGCGGGTCGTCGGCATGCCGCACCAGCGCCAGCACGCAGACGAACTGGGCACCGCGTTCGGCTTCCGGCACGTCTTTCAGGGCTTCGAGCAGCTTGGCGTTGTTTGCCGCGTCGCCCTTGCCATCGGCATAGCGCGCCGAGTAGATGCCCGGTGCGCCGCCGAGAAAGTCCACCGCCAGGCCCGAATCGTCGGCCAGGGCCGGCAGGCCGGAAATGCGTGCGGCATTGCGTGCCTTGAGGATGGCGTTTTCAACGAACGACAGGCCGGTCTCTTCCGGCTCGACCTGGCTGAACTCGCCGATCGAGCGCAGTTGCACAGACTGGCCGAGCATGGCCTGGAGTTCCTTGAGTTTGCCGGCGTTGTGGCTGGCCAATACGAGTTGCTGGAAATTCATCATTCGCCTGGGAACACTTCCTGGTTGAAGCTGAGGGAGTTGCTGATGCCGCCGGTTTCGATATTCAGGTCGAAGGTGACGGTTTCGGGCTGTTCGATCTTGAACTGGGCGATGTAGTACACCGCGCCCGGTTCGGTAATCTGTTTGAACGACAGCGGGCTGCTGCGCCCAGTCAGGTCCTTGACCGTGCCGCTGACTAACGCCGTGGCAGGCTTGTTGGCCTTGAGCACTGCAACGTTGAGCACACCCTGGTTCTTGCTGCGCACCAGGCCGGTGGCTGCGGCCACCTCGGGTGTGAGCATGCTCGATGTGAAGGCGCTGTAGTGCACCGTCACATCGCCAAACACTTCCTTGCGCTCGGGGCGGGCGGCATCGGCAGCCAGCACCGGCAGGGCCAGGCACAGGCTGATCAGGAGCAGGGTCAGGCGACGCATGGGGTGATTCCTCCGCGGGGCGTCAGACTGCGACCTGGTGCTGTTGCAGGCCCGGGCTGCTGACGCGATAGATGCCGATCTCACCTAGAAGATTAGGCCAAAGCCGGCCGACCCACCCGTTGCGATGCAAGTGGTCGACTGCCAGGCGGTCGAGCACCTTGGCCCTGCGCTCGTGCACCAGTTCCTCGAAGTCGGCGAATGTGCAG
>NZ_JABMCW010000198.1:0-10470 GCF_013179705.1 Pseudomonas sp. CM25
GCACGACCATCTGCCGTTCGATGGAGAAGCCCCAGACCATCGTGGGCTTCAAGATCGGCCACGCCCTGGTCGACGAGCTCGATGTTCTCCCCGCGCTGAAGGCCGAGCACGCCTGGCGCAAGATCATTGCCCGGATGCGATACAACGTGTCCGGGCTGAAGAACGGTGTGGACGTGACGACGACCCCCGAGGGGTTCAAGTTCGTCTACCAGCAGTTCGTGAAGCAGCTGCGCGAGAAGCCGGCCCTGCAGGGCATGTACGGTCTGGTGCAAGCCAGCACGTTCGACAACGAGCTGAACCTGCCGCACGACTACATCCCGTCGCTGATGGAGTCCTACCCGGCCCAGCTGATCCTGGCCTACCTGAACGGCCAGTTCGTCAACCTGAACTCGGGGTCGATCTACCACGCCTACGACCGGAAGCTGAATTCCTGCTTCGACACCGTAGAGCCTGGAGAGCCCCTGTTCATCGGCATGGACTTCAACGTCGGCAAGATGGCCGCCATCACGCACGTGAAGCGCGCAGACGGCAAGCCCAGGGCCGTGGATGAGCTGACCGACGGCTTCGACACCCCGGACATGATCCGACGTATCAAGGAACGCTACTGGCGGCACAACGGCAGGGACTACGAGAAGACCTGCGAGATCAGGATCTATCCCGACGCCTCGGGCGGGTCGCGCAAGTCGGTGAACGCCAGTGAGACGGACATCGCCATCCTGCGCCAGGCCGGGTTCACCGTCATCGCTCCAGATGCAAACCCGCCGGTGAAAGACCGCATCAACGCCATGAACGCGATGTTCTGCAACGCGAATGGCGAGCGCCGATATCTGATCAACCCACTGCGCTGCCCGACCTATGCAGATGGCTTGGAGCAGCAGGTATGGGCTGCCAACGGTGAGCCCGACAAGAAATCTGGCGTGGACCACGCGAACGACGCGGGCGGCTACTTCATTCACCACGACTACCCGATCAGCAGGCCGGTTACCCACGTACCAATCACGTTCACTTTCTGAGGCCACCCATGCCGAACTTCATTCCCCGGGCAGAGTACTCGGAGGCCTTGCCCGGCTGGCAGCTGGTCAAGCGCTGCGTGGCGGGCGCCCGCGAGGTGCGCAAGCACGATATCTACTTGCCGATGCCGGACCCGGAGAACAAGTCTCCCGAGAACCAGGCGCGGTACAAGCAGTACAAGAAGCGTGCGATGTTCCTGAACATCACCGGGCGCACGCGCACCGGCCTGCTGGGTGCCGTCTTCCGCAAGACTGCAGAGTTGGCTTTGCCCGCCGGGGTCGAGTACCTCAAGGAGAACGCCAGCGGCGACGGTACGAGCCTGGAGCAGCTGTCCAAAGATGCCGTGGGCGAATGCCTGGACGCCGGTCGCGGCGGCTTCCTCGTGGACTTCCCTGCCGTTGAGGGCGTGTCCTCGATGGCTGACATGCAGGGCCGCAGCGCGCTGATTCACCACTACGGCGCCGAGTCGATCATCGACTGGGACGAGCAGGTGGTCGATGGCGTGAAGCGCCTGGTCTATGTCTGCCTGCTGGAGTGCGTGTCCGTGTTCAGCCCGGACAGCCTGGAGCGCACAACGAGCACCCAATACCGCGTGCTGCTGCTGGTTGATGGCCGCTACGTCCAGCGCGTCTACGCCGAAGACGGCAACACCTACACCGAGGTCGCGCCGCTCGACAAGAATGGCCGCCCGTTCGATCACATCCTGTTCAGCTTTTACGGCGCCCAGAACAACGACGCAAGCGTCGACAAGTCGCCTCTTGAAGACCTGGCCGATGTGAACATCCTGCACTACGGCAACAGCGCTACGGTGGAGGAGAGCGGCTTCATCAGCAGCCAGCCCACGCTGTTCATCACGACCGACATCAGCGCTGACGAGTTTGCCAAGGTAAACCCGAACGGCATGCACATCGGCTCGACCCGGGGTTACAACCTGGGTAAGTCCGGTGATGCAAAGCTTGTCCAGGCAACCGAGAGCCAGCTGGCCCGCACGCTGATGAAGGACAAGGAAGAGCAGATGCTGATGATCGGCGCTCGCATCGTGCAGAAAGCGGGCGGCGCCGAGACAGCAGAGGCCGTGCGCATCCGCTACAGCTCGGACAACAGTGTGCTGGGTACCATTGCGGGCAACGTGTCAGAGGCCCTGAAGCGGGCCATCCTCGACGCAGAGCGCTTCATGATGGGTGAGCCGGATGAGGCTGGGACGGTCTTCTGGCTCAACCAATCGTTCTTTGACGAGACGATGACCGCCCAAGACATCCTGGCCCAGGTCCAACTATGGCAGCAGGGCCTGATTGCGAAGTCGGACCTGCGCACGAACCTGCGCCAGGGTGGTGTGCTGGAGGCGGATCGCACCGACGAGCTGATCGACCTGGAGCGCGAGAGCGAGGCTCCGGTAACTGGCGGGGTCACGGTCGAGGCGGAGGAGTAAATGAGCGCTGACGGATATCTGGAGGATGAGGCCACCCGGCACGCCATCTACGTCCAGCTCTATGCGGCGCACAACGCCGAAGAGATCGCAGCATTCATCGCCCAGGCCATTGATGTTGCCAAGAGCAGGGTGGCTGAAGGCCTGAGCGCATACGGCACCAGGCGCTACGAGCAGCAGATCAGGGTTCTGCAGAAGGACTTGGCCGGGATCTACACCGGGATGAAGGGCCAGATGGAGCTTGAACTTCAGTCCTTCGCCGGCGTGGAGGCCAAGTACAACATCGACCTGCTGGAGCAGGTGGTGAAGCCAAGGGTTCAGCTCAACACTCCTTCTCCGCAGATCGTCACTTCGGCGGCCAAGCTTGATCCGATGGCATTGGAGGCTCGCAAGGGCGTCCAGAAGATCAGCATCAGCGGCGCGCTGGACGAGTTCGGCACCAAGAAGGCCGCCGACATCCTCAGCGAGATCAAGATCGGTTCTGCGCTGGGCGAGACCACTCCGGCAATCGCCCGGCGCCTCAACAGCCTGCACCAGGTGCAGCGTGATCAGGCGTCAGCGCTGGTGAGAACGGCCACAAACCACATCGCCAGTACCGCCCGGGTCGAAACGCTGAAGGCGAACGACGACATTCTGCTGGGCATGCGCCGTATCGCCACGCTCGACTCAAGAACGTCGCTGTACTGCATGAGCATTGACCGGACGATTATCCCGCTTGATGGGCCACGGCCGCCATACCACTGGAACTGCCGGACTACCGTCATCCCGGTGCTCAAGCCTGAGTACGAGCGGAAGATCCCTGGCTCAACGCGGCCATCGGTTGGGCCGGACGGCACGAAGCCTGTGGCCAGTGACACCAGCTACCCCGAATGGCTGGCGCGCCAGTCAGCGGGCTTCCAGAAGGAGGTGCTTGGGCCCTCCCGGTATGCCCTGTTCAAGAAAGGCGAATTGCCTATTGAGCGATTCACGGACGCCAACGGCAAAACGCTGAATCTTCAACAGCTGCGCGAACGCGAACCTGAGGCTTTCGAGCGGGCCGGCCTGAACTGGTCCGCGCCACAAAACACAGCGCCTTGATTTTGTGGCGCGCAGTTCCAAGCCCTGGCTGAGCCGGGGCTTTTTTGTATCCGCAGGCAGGGCCTGCTCAACGTCTCTGGGAGACAGCAATGACCTTGAAATTCCAACTGGACAGCCTCGAAGGCGTCGAAGAATCGGTAGCAGCCCTGTACGTCGAGAAGGACGGCAAGTTTGTCCTGGGTATCGAGGGCCTGCCGCAGCAGGAGGACGTCACCGGGCTGAAGGCCAAGGTGGAAGAGCTCCTGGGCGAGAAGAAGGCCGCCGAGAAGGCCCGTCGCGAGGCCGAAGACAAGGCCCGTGCCGAGGCTGAAGAAGCCGCTCGCAAGTCCGGCAACGTCGAGGAGCTGGAGAGATCCTGGTCCGAGAAGTACGCCCGCCGCGAGGCGGAGCTGACCGGCCAACTCGAAAGCACCAACAGCACCCTGCAAGGACAGATCCGGGATCTGACCGTGGGCCGCACCGCGACCGAGATCGCTACCACCCTGGCTGTTCCAGGCAGCGCCAAGGCATTGCTTCCCCATATCGAACGCCGGCTGAGCGTCGAGCAGCGCGACGGTAAACCCACCGTTGTCGTGCTGGATGCCGCCGGCAAACTCTCCGCGGCAACGCTGGACGAGCTGAAAGCAGAATTTACCAACGATCCGGCCTTTGGCCCGCTGATCGCTGGCAGCAAGGCATCTGGCGGCGGGGCCGGGGGTGCAGGCAAGGGCGGCGGGGCCGCAAAAGGCAATTTCGGCGGTAACAAAGCGGAACGCACGGCGGCAATCGCCAGCCGGTTCCCAGACCTCCCTCAATCGTAAGGAAAACACCTATGTCCCTGTCGCAAATGCAGGTTTTCAACGAGTACATCATGCCGGCGACCATCGAGACGCTGGATCAGATGCTCGTTGCGTTCAACGCCGCCAGCCGCGGCGCCATCGTGCTGTCCCCGGACGGCTTCACCGGCGACTTCCTGCAGGAGTCGTTCTTCCAGACCCTGGCAGCCGCCCAGCGCCGCGTTGATCGCTACGCCGCCAACGGCGCCGCGCCGATCACCGACCTGACCGAGCTGAAAAACACTTCGGTGAAGGTTGCTGGTGGCTTCGGTCCGATCCGCTACGAACCTTCGCAGATGACCTGGCTGGAGCGCCCGACCGCCCAAGGCATTGAGGTAGCGTCCCGCGCGTTCGCCGAGATCCTGCTGAAGGACCAGCTGAACACCGCCATCGCCGCCCTGGTCGCTGCGATCACTGCCCAGGCTGCCGCCGTGAACGATGTGTCGGCCACCGCCGGTATCACCTATGCCGGTCTGAACAACGCCCACGCGAAGTTCGGCGATGCTAGTCAGAACCTGATCACCCAGGTTATGCAAGGCACCACCTACCACAAGCTGATCGGTCAGAACCTGGCCAACCAGCAGCAGCTGTTCCAGGCGGGCAATGTCCGCGTGATCGACATTCTCGGCAAGGTGTCGGTGGTTACCGATGCTCCTGCCCTGATGCAGGCTGGTGTGGATCCTGCGCCGGACAAGGAAATCATCCTGTCCCTGGTCCAGGGTGCGGCTCTGGTGCACGACGGTCGCGACATCATCAGCAACGTCCAGACCACCAACGGTAAGGAGCGGATCGAAACCACGCTGCAGACCGACTACACCTTCGGCCTGGGTCTCAAGGGCTACACCTGGGATGTAACCGCCGGCGGCAAGTCCCCGACCGATGCCGAACTGGCCACCGGTACCAACTGGGACAAGACCGCCACCAGCATCAAGCACACTGCCGGTGTGGCTCTGATCGGTGACGCCTCCAAGTAACCCTTATGGTGGGCTGGGCCTGGGGCCTGGCCCGCTGAGGACGTGAGCATGAGTAAGAACAACATCTGGTACCTGGCTGGCCCGTTCCACCAGTACCAGGAAGATGTAAAGGCCCTCGCCAAAGAGCATGGCCTGGTCATCATTGACGCCAACGCAGCTACCAGTCGCAAGGGCGAGGCCGGCGATGTGCCGGAGGTAACCATTCGCCCTGAGCTGAAGGCCGTGGCGGTGGTTGTCGGGGCGGGCGGACTGAGTCAGGACGTTATCGACCGTCTGACTACCGAGCTGGCCTCGGTGGGCGTCATCGTCGAGTCGTTCGCATCGCAGAGCCTGGAGCGCCCTCATGGCGAACTTGGCGAGACCGCTGGCCGGCTGTTCCAGGTGCTGGATGCGGTCAATGCTGGCATCGCCGGCCTGCAGCGTGAGCGCGACGGCGAAGTGCAGAAGGTGGCAGGCCTGGAGCAGGAGAAGGCAGAACTGCTGAAGCAGAATGCCGAACTGCTCAAGCAAATCGAATCCCTCAAGGCGGCTAACTCTGACCCCGAGGTCGAGGCGCTGAAGGCCAAGCTGGATCAAGCGGGCGTCTCCTACCGAGCCAATGCTTCGAAAGAGGCGCTGCAGAAGCAGGTCGCCGAGCTCGACAAACAGTAACCCTGGGGCTGCGGCCCCACTCATTCGTGCGGAGGCCTGATGGCTACCTACATCACCGTGGCCGACGTGGATACCATCCTTGGGGCCGGCTGGGCAGCAGCAGAGCTCAAGGAAGAGGCGGTTTTCGAGGCGAATGCCTACCTGACGTCGCTCAACCTGGTCGGCATCGACATGGAGGATATCCCTGACGATGTGAAGCAGGCAGGCGCCCGGCTGGCCAAGTGCGCGTCCCAAGGCAAGCTTTACCAGCAGCAGACCGAGGGATCGCTTGAGGCTAAGACCGTCAAGGCCGGCTCGGTAACGACCAGCAAGACCTTCGGCTCGATCGACAAGACCACCACGGCCGCGCAGCCCACCTGTGTGCAGCTGGCTCTGGCCCTGCTCACGCCTTGGCGCAGCAACCCGTTCGCCTTCGCTGTGAAGAGGGGTTAGAGATGGGCCTTCGCGACGATATCCAGGCCGACCTGGCCGAAGCCTTCGATGATGATCTGGCTGATGCGGTGTCCACCTTCACCGGATCTTATATGGGGCCGGGTGCGTGGGACCCTGTGAGCGAAACGTCCACGACCCAGCCCGTCACCTATACCGGGCGCGGCGTGCTCGACAGCTACGACAGCCGCCGCATAGATAGTGTGAACATCCTCGTGGGCGACGTACTGCTGATCTGCCTGGTAAACGAAGTCACGGACAGGCCGGCCGTCGGCCACCAAATCACTGTCGATGACCTTATCACTGGCCAGCCGGTGACATACCGAGTCATCAGCCCTGAAATCGACCCGGCCAAAGCCCACTACGAGATCCAGCTGAGGAGGCCGTAATGGCTGGATGGAGCATTCCACCTACCGTATTCGCTGATCAGATTGAAAGCGACCTGGTGAAGCAGGCGAGAATCATCGCCATGGCATTGCTCGGCGAGATCGTCCTGAGGTCTCCCGTAGACACCGGCCGGTTTCGTGGCAATACCGTGGTGAGCATCGGGTCTCAGATTCTCTCGAATAGCGACACCGTAGACAAAACTGGATCGGCGACTATCGCAGCGGGCCAAGCGGTGCTGACTGGGCTAAAGCCGTACACGGTGATCTACATCCAAAACAACCTCCCATACGCCGATAAGCTGGAGAATGGGCACTCTAAGCAGGCTCCCAATGGCGTATTTGGCCTTGCCTTCACCGGCGTGGCAGCGGCGTACTCGTCATGACCTATGAGCAGATTCGACAGGCAATAGTGGCTCGCATGGTGTCATTCACCGCAATTGACCAGGCGAGAATCCTTTATCCGAATGCCCAGATCCCTTCGACGAGCCAGGACAGCTCCGGCGCGTTTAAGCCTCCTGCTACAGGTCTTTGGTGCAGGCTTCATATCGGTCATGCGACGGCTTTCATGGCCGGCATGGCTGATCGCCCATACACCAGGAAGCCAGGAATAATCACGGTTCAGTGCTTTGCGCGGTTGCAAACTGGGATCAAGGGATTGAACGAGCTTGCCGACGCGCTGGAGGCACACTTCGCATACTGGAGCAGTGGAGACCTTGAGTGCATTGAGACCAGCCAGGTAGACGCAGGTGAGTTCGAGGGCTTCTACCAGATCAATGTGAACACCCGGTTCCACGCCGGCTGACCCTAAACACCAAGACCCACCCGCCGCGAGCGGGTTTTTTTATGCCCGCAGAACGGAGATAACCCATGAGCAGCGGCGCCCAAGTCACCAGCTACCTGATTCCCGAGGTCACCCCGGGCGTCACTCCACCAACCGGCGCTTGGGATACCCTGCGCCTGACCAGCAATACCCTGTCGCCGACCGTGAACACCCAGGTCAGCGATGAAATCACCGACTCCCGTATCAGCCAGGGCTCGGTCGTGTCCAGCGCCGACATTCAAGGCGATCTGGTAGGCGAGCTGTCCTACGGCACTTTCGATAAGCTGCTGGAGGCCGCCTTCTACGGCACCTGGACTGGTGACGTCCTGACCGTGGGTAGCACCCGCCGCACCTTCACCGTCGCGAAGAACTTCAACGACGTGAGCGTATACGCCCTGTTCAAGGGCATGCACGTTTCGGTCTTCGCCCTCGATGTCCCGTCAGACGGCAAGATCACCGCCACCTTCACCATGGCGGGCCTGGACTATGCCGACGGCGACACCAACACCGTTGCCACCATCACCCCACCGACCGCCACCCCGTTCATGTCGAACCTGAACGTGGGCAGTATCACAGTGGACGGCGTCAGCCTGGAAGGCTCGGCCTGCGTATCGGCCTTGACCGTCAACTTGGACAACAGCCTGCAGGCTCAGCGCTGCATCGGTAGCGGCAAGCTTGGCCCCGGCGCCCAGATCGCCACTGAAGCAGCGATCACCGGCACCGTCACCCTAGCCTGGTCGAACCGCGCCTGGCAGATCTGGAAAAACACCTTCAGCCGCAAGACCATTGCGGTGGCGTTCCCGATCACTGACAGCCTGGGCAACCGCTACGACCTGTCGTTCCCGGCCCTTGAGGTGGATGGCGACCTGCCAAACGGCGGCAAGCGCGACTTGATCGAGGTCACGCTGAACTACACCGTTGCCAAGCAGGCCCCGACCATTACCCGAGTGCCATTCGTACCGGTCTCCAGCGTGTCGGTGGCCCCGACCACTGCCTCGATTGCCGTAGCGGCGACCCGCCAGCTGACCGCATCTGCGCTGCCATCGGGTGCAGCCCAGTACGTCACCTGGTCCAGCTCGGCGCCGTCGATCGCAACGGTCAACTCCTCCGGCCTGGTCACCGCCGTTGCCGTTGGGTCGGCAGTCATCACCGCTACCAGCGTTTCGGACCCGACCAAGACCGCTACTTCGGCCATCACGGTCACCGCGTAACCCGCATCACCTTTCGGTCGCTCCGGCAATAACGCCGGCCGGGGCGGCCTCTTTTATGGCGTGGCGTGAGGATGATTCATGGCTCTCAAATTGAAAAAGACTGACACCAGCAAGAGCGGTGAGGCGCGCTGGGAGAAGTTCGACGAAGACACTCAGGTACTGCTGATGCCGCTGGATAATCAGCAGTATCAGATCGCGCTGGAGCGTATGCGCCGTCGCCTAGATCGCAATGACGCCCAGTTCGGCGAAGGCTCGGTTGGCGTGATCGCTGGCGAGAAGACTGAGCATGATAACCACTGCATGCTGCTGGCCCAGTTCATCCTGCAGGACTGGCAGGGCGCCCAAGACGAGGATGGAAACCCGCTGAAGTACAGCGAGGCCATCGCCACCGAAATGCTGCGCGGCGATACCGATTTCTTCGTGTTTGTCATCAAGCGAGCAGCAACCATCGCGGCCGACAACAAAAAGGAGCAGGAAGAGATCAAGGGAAAGCAGTCGACCGCTTCAAATGGGAGCGAGACTGGGGTTCTTCAAGCGTAAAGAAGAGCCTCATCTACCAGAAGCTGCGTATCGCGGTTCCGGATGAGCCGGCGCAGGACGTGATCACCAGCAGCCTGCTGAATGCCTTCCGCAATGCATCCCGCGCTCGTCGATACCTGGTAGGGGCCACTGCCGTGCAGCCGTTGCGCCTATCGGCCAGGGAGATCACCGACTGGCTTGAAGTTCATCCGCTGCCACTGCCTCGGCTGATCATCGATGAGGTGATGTTTGCCTTGGATGAGCTGGCTCTGGCAGAAGGTGAGGAAGGCTCGGATTAGTTGGCAAATCCTTCAGCCCTTAAGCATCCGGCAGGTTTCTGTGATCCTCCTGGATTTTTCGGCTGCGCTCGGCCCAGTATTTCGTGGGATCAGCCTTTTGGCGCCTGAGATCAGCCGCCCTCATCCCAGAGCGGGCCATAAGGAAGATCACTGGAACACCAATCAGTGCGACTAGGAGCCATGGCGCTTTGAACGCAATGAAGAAAAAAGCAAAGATGAGCAGAATCAGGCCCAGCCCCACTAGCGAATCTCTGAACGTGGGCGCCTCGACGACTTGATTGGGGCGAGAGCCGCCGGCCTTGAACAGATGAGAGGCTGACAAGCCTGTGCCAGGCAAGCCAGCAGTCACGCGAGTTCCTCTCTTGCTAACGTTAACCATTGCGCCTTTGCGGCCAATGGAGGCACTGACACCTGTTTTGCTTACGTTCAGGCGTAGCCCGGGTGCGATTTTAAAGCTCTTCCGGAAACGGATGGCCATGACAATTCCTTTTGATGGATGTTGCGCATTCTAACCATCTCGATGGCGATTGCGGGATTTTGGTGCTTCTTTCCAGTGATGGTAGATTACCTCCATCTACAAGGAGGTCAGCGATGAATCCAGCAACAGCAACCAGGCAAGAGATACGGCAGTTCGTACTTGAGCGAGAGCAGGCGCGCCTTGCTATCGCTAAGGTTGGCGGGAGCATCCAGCACGCCGAACTCGACCAGCAGGACGAGCTTGGTGAGTTGCTGAAAGACCTAAGCTTTGAAGAAAAGGAAAGGTTTTTGAATATCTACACCGAGGAGGGTATCGCTCGAATCCACATCAATTCGCAAGCTGACTCAGAAAAGTTTGTCTCCGACATGAGGAGT
>NZ_JABMCW010000199.1:0-10390 GCF_013179705.1 Pseudomonas sp. CM25
CGCCACCACCACCAGGATCAGCGCATTGAGCAGCACAGGCTCGAGCAGGTGATCGCCCATCGCGGTCAGGCCCGGGTCGGCAAGCACCGCACTCACCGCCACCCCGCCACCGGGCGGGTGCAGGCAACGCAGCAGGCACATCACCAGCAGCGAGATGCCCAAGGCAGCAGCGGCCACCCATAGCTCGGCGCCGAAACCCTGGCGCATGGCCAGGCCGACCGCGCCAGCCAGGGCGTAGCTGCCGAGCACCGGCCAGGGTTGCGCCAACGGCCCGGAATGCACCGCGAACACCAGCACAGCCGACGCCGCCAACGGGCCCAGCAGGTGCAAGGCGATGCTCGGCCCATAGGCCATGCTGGTCAGCCAGCCCGCGAGGAACAGACCGAGCAGCCCGCCAATACCGGCACGCAACCATTCTTTTGGGGGGATATTCAGGGGCGCGGGCAACAGCCGCTGCAGACGACTTTCGGAACGCGAGGCAGACATGTAGGTAATCGGGATCTGTGGTTATGCTGGTTAAAAAAGAAAGCCCAGCCGCGCTGGCCTGGGCCTTGTATTGCGAGCGCAATATCTTCAAGGGGGCTCCGTCCGTGGAGAGATGGAAACCGCAGGGTTTCATGAGGGGGATTTTGCCGGGTGGTGCGGGTTTGGGCTAATTCAAAAAAATGCGCCTGTACTGCAATATTATTGCAGTGGCGCTAGCGAGCCTTGCGCGGCAATTCGATACATATCCGCAACCCGCCCAGCGGGCTTTGCAGAAGCGCCAACTGCCCGCCCCAGGCCTCCACGATATCGCGCACGATGCCCAGCCCCAGGCCGTGCCCGTCAACCTGCTCATCCAGCCGCGAACCCCGCTCCAGCACCTGCTGTCGCTGGCCCTCCGGGATACCCGGCCCATCGTCATCGACCCACAGTCGATAACCGTCGGCATCCGCCGTGATGCCCAGGCGCACTTCGCTGTCAGCCCACTTGCAGGCGTTGTCCAGCAAGTTGCCCATCAGCTCCAGGACGTCCTCGCGGTCCCACGGCAGCAGCAAGCCGGCCGGTACATCCCTGGCCAGCAGCAGGCCTTCGCCATGAATCATGCCCAACGTCCCCAGCAGCCCGGGCAATTCGGCGTCACAATCGAACTGCGCGCCGGGCAGCGCGTCACCCGCCAGGCGCGCCCGGTTAAGTTCACGCGCCAGGCGCTGCTGGATCTGCTCCAGTTGCCCACGCATCTGCGCGCGCACCTCGGGCAAGTCTTTCAGGCGCTCGCTGGAGGCCAGGCTGAGCAACACCGCCAGCGGCGTCTTCAGCGCATGGCCAAGGTTGCCCAGGGCATTGCGCGAACGCCGCAGGCTGTCCTCGGTATGGCTCAGCAGGTGGTTGATCTGCCCCACCAGCGGCGCCAGCTCGCTGGGCACCTCGGCATCCAGCTGCGAGCGCTGGCCCTGCTGCAACTGGGCGATCTGCTGGCGCGCCCGCTCCAATGGCCGTAGCGAGCGGGTCACGGTAATGCGCTGCAGCACCAGCACCAGGATCAGCGCCACCAGGCCCATGCCCAGGCCGATCTGCTGCAGGCGCCGAAAGCCTTCGCGCACCGGTGAATAGTCTTGCGCCACAGTGATCGAGATATCCTGGCCCAAGCGTCGATAGTCCGCTCGCAACGCCAGCAACTGCTGCCCTTCCGGGCCCAGCTCATGGCTGTCGGAAAGGCCCGGCGCAGAGGGCTTGGACATGTCCAGGTCCCATAGCGAGCGCGAGCGCCAGGTGCCGTTATCGAAATCGATACGGAAGTAGTAGCCGGAAAAAGGCCGCTGGTAGGCCGCCGAAATACGCCGCTCGTCCAGCTGCAGCCCGGACGGGCCACGTACCAGGGCCACCAGCAGGTTCTCGCTTTCCTTGCGCAGGCCGTTTTCCAGGTAGCGCTGCAGTCCGGCCTCGAACAACCACAAGGTCAGTTGCGCCAGCACCACGCCGACCACCACCAGCACCGCCACCAGGCCAAGGCTGAGGCGCGCCTGGATCGACTTCACCCGGTACTCCCCGCGTAGATGTAACCTTGCCCACGGCGGGTTTCGATGACACTGCGGCCAAGCTTGCGCCGCAAGTGGTTGACGTGCACTTCCAGCACATTGGAGTCGCGCTCGGTTTCGCCGTCGTACAGGTGTTCGGCCAGGTGGCTCTTGGACAGGATCTGCTGCGGATGCAGCATGAAGTAGCGCAGCAGGCGAAATTCGGCGGCGGTCAGCTGAATATCCACGCCCTCGCGGCTGACGCACTGGCGACTTTCATCCAGGTGCAGGCCAGCGGCTTCCAGCGTCGGCTGGTTGGCCAGGCCGCGGGCCCGGCGCAACAGTGCCTGGATGCGCAGCTGCAGCTCCTCGGGGTGAAAGGGTTTACTCAGGTAATCGTCGGCACCGGCCTTCAGCCCTTCGATACGCTCGGCCCACGAGCCGCGGGCAGTGAGGATCAGCACCGGCGTGGCCAGGCCGGCGGCGCGCCACTGGGCCAACACTTCCAGGCCGGGCAGGCCCGGCAGGCCAAGGTCCAGGATGATCAGGTCGTACGGTTCGCTCTGGCCTTGATACACCGCATCACGGCCATCGGCCAGCCAGTCCACGGCATAGCCCTGGCGCTGCAGGCCGGCAGTCAGTTCATCAGCCAGCGGCACATTGTCCTCGACAAGCAACAGGCGCATTCAGTCGTCTTCCTCGTCTTTGAGCAGGGCGCCGGTGCTGGCATCGAGCTTGATCTCGCGCACCACACCTTCAGCCGTGAGCACCTCTACTTCGTATTCGTAGCGGTCGTCGTCTTCTTCCAGCTCGGCCTCCAGCAAACGCGCCCCGGGGTGACGTGCCAGGGCGGTTTGCAGCAGTTGTTCGAGCGGCAGGATGATGCCCTTCTGACGCAGCTTCAGCGCTTCGTCCTGGTCAAGGTCGCGGGCCGCAGCAAGGGAGCATACGGCCAGCAGCGCCAGCGCCAGGTAGCGCGCCGGGCGTGGTAGGTGGATCATCAGTTGTCCCGCTCGTCCTTCAGGACTTCACCGGTCTTGGCGTCCAGCGCCACGTCCCACTCCAGGTTCTGGGTGTCGCGCAGTTCGACCTTGTAGATGTAGCGGCCGTACTCGTCTTCAAGCTCCGAGTCGGTGACAGTAGCGCCAGGGTGCTTGGCCACGGCGGCGGCCTTGAGTTCGTCCAGCGACTTGATGGTCTTGGCGTTGACCAGTTTGACCACTTCGTCGGGCTGTACGTCCTTGGCGAATGCGGCATTGGCGCCCAGGGCAAGGGCAGCGGCGGTGAACAGGGCAGTCAAGGTTTTCATCGGCATTCTCTCCTGAGAACTGTGCAAGTTGTCTACGGGGTTAAGATTAACCAGCGGTCCTTAATTCAACCTGAAAACAGCTGGCGGGATGATAGCGCAGCCGCGTGGCGATGGGGGCTTGGCGATGGGCCTGGCTTGAGGCATGAGGGGCGGCGGTCGATCTGATAGGCGCTGAAGATGCCAAGGCGAACTGTTAGACTGCACACACTATTGATTCATACAGAGCAAACCCGCGTGGAAATCTTCAAGGAATTTACTTTCGAATCCGCACACCGCCTGCCCCACGTCCCTGCCGGGCACAAGTGCGGCCGCCTGCACGGCCACTCGTTCAAGGTCGGCCTGCACCTGACCGGCCCGCTGGACCCGCACACCGGCTGGATCCGCGACTTCGCCGAGGTCAAGGCAATCTTCAAGCCGATCTACGAGCAACTGGACCACAACTACCTGAACGACATCCCGGGCCTGGAAAACCCCACCAGCGAAGTGATCGCCAAGTGGATCTGGGAACAGGTCAAGCCGCTGATGCCAGAGCTGTCCAAGGTGCGCATCCACGAGACCTGCACCAGCGGTTGCGAATACACCGGCGACTGACGTCGCTGCCGGCTAGCCCAAAGGCCTGGGGTGCGGCGGGACAGGCACGGTCATCACTTCCAGGCTTAGCGCCCCCCGCACGCCTTGGTGCGTAGCCAGATAGGGGCGGCCGAACTGTCGGTAACGCCTGACAGTCCGGCCCGACGGATCGATCAGCTGCAGATTGCTCAGCCGTTCACCCACCTCCAGCTGCCGCGGGTCGAGGCCCTCCACCCCCCACTGCGGGGCGTTGTGAGTACCGGCTGGCTGCGGGCTGCCCGACATGCCCAGATAGCCGAAATCCTTGGTCATCGCATATTCAAGTCGCGGCCAGAGGTAAACCGTCTTGCCGAAATAGGCGGGTCTGATTTCGTACGTGAATTGCCCGTATATCTGGTAAACGCCAAACCACAGGACGTCGCAGAGAATGCCAGGCCTCTTCACCCGCAGGCTGGAGGAAGGCTCGAGCGCGCCCTCCGGCTCCGCCCTTAACCAGCCATCCTCGCCATCGCCACTCTCGAAGCGCACCCACAGCGGCGCCAGGTGGTCGACAGCAGCGCCCCACTCCCCTTCAACCCGAACACCTCCCAGCTGCCACCAGCACCGCGCGTTGAAGCACAGGTCGGGCTTGAAGTTGTAGTTGCCCACGGAAGCGCTCCTCATTCGTTCACGAGGGCGCCAAGCTAGCCAGCCGGCTAACGGGTAAACAGAGGGAAAGGGCCTACTCGAACGCGCTTTTGAGGAAAGCCGGAGCGATGTACCGCTGGTAATGCGCTTCGGACAGCAGGAAGAATTCCCGGTCGATGGCGTCACGCAACTGCGGCAGCTCCCAGTCACGGAATTCCGGCAGCAACACCATGCCATACGCCTCCAGCTCTCGGATCATCCGCGCACCGCGGGCAATCAGCTGGTAAGCCCAGCAATATTCCGACTGCTGCTCGACAAAGCGGATGGAACGCTGCTCGAGTTGCTGGCGCAGCAGGCCTTTGTCGAACACTTCCAGTTTGGCCATCATCACCTGCACCAGCAGTTGCTCAAGGCGCAGCCACACCGCGCGCTTCTGCGCGTCGTCATAGCCGTTCCAGTTGATCACTTCGTGGTGAAAACGCTTGCAGCCACGGCACACCGTGTCTCCGTAAACCGTGGAGCACAGGCCGACACAAGGGGTCTTGATGGACTTGTTGGACATGAAAAACAACAGCTTGGCGGTGGGACACGCCCCCATGTTAGCCCTTTGTCTAACCAGGGTCACTGCTTAAAGTCATCTTTGCCGCCTTACCTTCGGGCGTTTTTTACCGTAGAATCATCCGGCCTTTTCGAAGGCAACAATGTCCGTTGGAAGCTGTTTTCAAAGCGTCACGAGCACAGTTAATCCGGTAGAACGGCGTTGGCCCGGGCCATGCACCCCTCGCATGCCCGCGCCAGCCCTCATCAGCTCCCCGTTCTGCAGGCGTAAAACTTTGAAAGCAGCTTCTGTAAGGATTCTTTGCGACCCTGGCTGGGCGGCCCACAAAGCCGTGGCAGCGCATGGGTGCATCGAATGCTGGATAAGCGTCCCGGACCCCCTTTAGGGACCACTGATGAGGGAAATAACTGTGCTTGAAGCCTACCGCAAACACATCGAAGAGCGTGCCGCCCTGGGTATCGTGCCCCAGCCGCTGAACGCCGAACAAACTGCAGGCCTGGTCGAGCTGCTGAAAAACCCGCCGGCCGGCGAAGAAGCCTTCCTCGTAGACCTGATCACCAACCGCGTACCGCCAGGGGTCGACGAAGCTGCCTACGTCAAGGCCGCATTCCTCTCCGCCGTCGCCAAGGGCGAAACCCAGTCGCCACTGATCGACCGCAAGCACGCCACCGAGCTGCTGGGCACCATGCAAGGCGGCTACAACATCGAAACGCTGGTCGCACTGCTGGATGACGCCGAACTGGGCGCCGTCGCGGCCGAGCAGCTCAAGCACACCCTGCTGATGTTCGATGCCTTCCACGACGTGGCCGAAAAAGCCAAGGCGGGCAACGCCCACGCCAAGGCCGTGCTCGACTCCTGGGCTGCCGGCGAGTGGTTCACCACCCGCCCGGCCATCGCCGACAAGTACACCCTGACCGTGTTCAAGGTGCCTGGCGAAACCAACACCGACGACCTGTCCCCTGCCCCGGATGCCTGGTCGCGCCCTGACATCCCGCTGCACGCCCTGGCCATGCTGAAAATGGCCCGTGACGGCATCGAACCTGAGCAACCTGGTTCGGTCGGCCCGCTGAAGCAGATCGAAGCAGTCCGCGCCAAAGGCTTCCCGGTTGCCTACGTCGGCGACGTGGTTGGTACCGGTTCGTCGCGTAAATCCGCCACCAACTCGGTGCTGTGGTTCTTCGGCGACGACATCCCGTACGTGCCGAACAAGCGCGCCGGTGGTTTCTGCTTCGGCACCAAGATCGCTCCGATCTTCTACAACACCATGGAAGACGCCGGCGCCCTGCCGATCGAATTCGACTGCACCAACCTGAGCATGGGCGACGTCATCGACGTCTACCCGTACAAAGGTGAAGTGCGCCGTCACGAAAGCGACGAGCTGGTTACCACCTTCGAACTGAAGACGCCTGTACTGCTCGACGAAGTCCGTGCTGGCGGTCGTATCCCACTGATCGTAGGCCGCGGCCTGACCGACAAGGCCCGCGCCGAGCTTGGCCTGGGCCCAGTCGACCTGTTCAAGAAACCTGAGCAGCCTGCCGCGTCCGACAAGGGCTTCACCCTGGCGCAAAAAATGGTCGGCCGTGCTTGCGGCTTGCCAGAAGGCCAAGGCGTGCGCCCAGGTGCCTACTGCGAGCCGAAGATGACCACCGTCGGCTCCCAGGACACCACTGGCCCGATGACCCGCGACGAGCTGAAAGACCTGGCGTGCCTGGGCTTCTCCGCCGACCTGGTAATGCAGTCGTTCTGCCACACTGCGGCCTATCCGAAGCCGATCGACGTCACCACTCACCACACCCTGCCAGACTTCATCCGCACCCGTGGCGGCGTGTCGCTGCGCCCAGGCGACGGCATCATCCACAGCTGGCTGAACCGCATGCTGATGCCTGACACCGTAGGTACCGGTGGCGACTCGCACACTCGCTTCCCGATCGGCATCTCGTTCCCGGCCGGTTCCGGCCTGGTAGCCTTCGCCGCTGCCACCGGCGTCATGCCGCTGGACATGCCAGAGTCGATCCTGGTGCGCTTCAAGGGCAAACTGCAGCCAGGCATCACCCTGCGTGACCTGGTGCATGCCATCCCTTACTACGCCATCCAGAACGGCCTGCTGACCGTCGAGAAGAAGGGCAAGAAAAACGCCTTCTCCGGACGCATCCTGGAAATCGAAGGCCTGGACGAACTGACTGTCGAGCAAGCGTTCGAACTGTCCGACGCCTCGGCCGAGCGCTCCGCTGCCGGTTGCACCATCAAGCTGCCGGAAAAGGCTATTGCCGAGTACCTGACCTCCAACATCACCCTGCTGCGCTGGATGATCGGCGAAGGCTACGGCGATGCCCGCACCCTGGAGCGTCGCGCCCAGGCCATGGAAGCCTGGCTGGCCAACCCTGAGCTGCTGTCGGCCGACGCCGATGCCGAATACGCCGAAATCATCGAAATCGATCTGGCCGACGTCAAGGAGCCTGTGCTCTGCGCGCCGAACGACCCGGACGATGCCCGCCTGCTGTCTTCGGTACAGGGCGAGAAGATCGACGAAGTGTTCATCGGTTCGTGCATGACCAACATCGGCCACTTCCGCGCTGCCGGCAAGCTGCTGGAGAAGGTCAAGGGCGGCATCCCGACCCGTCTGTGGCTGGCTCCGCCAACCAAGATGGATGCTCACCAGCTGACCGAAGAAGGCTACTACGGCATCTACGGCAAGGCCGGTGCGCGCATGGAAATGCCAGGCTGCTCGCTGTGCATGGGTAACCAGGCACGTGTGCAGACCGGTTCGACCGTGGTTTCCACTTCGACCCGTAACTTCCCGAACCGTCTGGGCGACGCCACCAACGTGTACCTGGCATCGGCCGAGCTGGCTGCTGTCGCTTCGATCATCGGCAAGCTGCCGACTGTCGAAGAGTACATGCAGTATGCGAAAGACATCGACAGCATGGCTGCCGACGTTTACCGCTACCTGAGCTTCGACCAGATCGCCGAGTTCCGCGAAGCGGCAGCCAACGCCAAGATCCCGGTGGTTCAGGCGTAAGCTGAGCAGCAAGTTGTAAGCTACAAGCTACAAGCTACAAGCAAAAGCCCCGGCAGAAATGCCGGGGCTTTTTTGTGTCTCCTGTGCTGGCCTCTTCGCGGGCAAGCCCGCGAAGAGGCCGGCACAGACAACCTCAAATCACAAACAACTCCACAAACCTGTGCACCGCCATCTGCTCCAGCCCTTGCTGGTCCTTGCACAGCTCGAAAATCTGCTGGCACCGCTGCCGCGCAAAGCGCGTCGCCAGGTTGGCCCTGAACTTGGCCTCCAGCAACGGTATCCCCTCTTCCCGCCGCCGCCGGTGGCCGATCGGGTATTCCACCACCACCTGATCGGTACTGCTGCCGTCCTTGAAGAACACCTGCAGCGCATTGGCGATCGAACGCTTGGCTGGCTCCAGGTACTCGCGGCTGAAGCGCGGGTCCTCCACTACCTCCATCTTCTCGCGAAGCCGATCGATGCTCGGGTGGTTGGCATGGAAGGCGTCTTCATAATGCTCGGCCACCAGATGCCCGAAAATCAGCGGCACAGCCACCATGTATTGCAGGCAATGGTCGCGGTCGGCGGCATTGGCCAGCGGCCCGCTCTTGGAAATGATGCGAATGGCCGACTCCTGGGTAGTGATGACGATGCGGTCTATTTCATGCAGGCGATTGCGCACCAACGGGTGCAGGGCTACCGCCGCCTCGCAGGCAGTCTGCGCGTGGAACTCGGCAGGGAAACTGACCTTGAACAGCACGTTCTCCATCACATAGCTGCCCAGTGCCTGTGGCACGCGCAGCTCCTGCTGGCCCGCCGGTTTGAGCGCCAGGTCCTTGTTGGTATGGCTGAACAGCACGTCGTAGAAGCCCCACTGTGGCGCCGTCAGCACACTGGGCACGCCCATCTCGCCGCGCAGGGCGATGTCGGCCAGGCGTACGCCACGGCTGGACGCATCGCCAGCGGCCCAGGACTTGCGCGAACCGGCGTTGGGCGCGTGGCGGTAGGTGCGCAGCGCCTGGCCATCGACAAAGGCGTGGGACAAGGCCGAGAGCATCTGCTCGCGGCTGGCCCCCATCAGCCTGGCGCACACGGCGGTGGAAGCCACCTTGACCAGAATCACATGATCGAGGCCGACGCGGTTGAAGGCGTTTTCCAGCGCCAGCACACCCTGGATCTCGTGAGCCATGACCATGGCTTCGAGCACATCGCCCATCAGCAACGGCGCCTCACCGGCAGCCACCCGCTTCTGCGACAGGTGGTCGGCAACCGCCAGGATGCCGCCGAGGTTATCCGAGGGGTGCGCCCATTCGGCGGCCAGCCAGGTGTCGTTGTAGTCCAGCCAGCGCACCGTGCAGCCGATGTCCCAGGCGGCCTTGACCGGGTCGAGACGGTAGGCGGTTCCGGGGACGCGGGCACCATTGGGCACCACGGTGCCTTCGACCAGGGGGCCAAGCAGTTTGGTGCATTCGGGAAACCGCAGGGCCAGCAGGCCGCAACCGAGGGTGTCCATCAGGCAGTTGCGCGCGGTGTCCAGCGCCTCGGGGGATTCGACCCGGTAGCTGAGGGCGTAGTCCGCCAGGGTTTGCAGTACCCGGTCGTAGTCCGGGCGGTCGTTGAGGTCTGCGTTGGCGCTCATATCCAGCTCCCTTCAAAAGTGCTGGGGCTGCCGTGCAGCCCATCGCCGGCAAGCCAGCTCCTACGGGGATCGCACAGCTCTGGAGACTTGTGCAGTACCTGTGGGAGCTGGCTTGCCGGCGATGGGCCGCACAGCGGCCCCGCTTGAAGCCGAGCGCCAGTGGTGCGTTAGAAGCTATCGCCAGGCACGCGAACCCAGCCCTCCATCAGCACGCGAGCACTGCGGCTCATGATTGCCTTGGTCACTGTCCACTGGCCATTCACCTGGCGCGCCTCAGCCCCCACTCGCAGGGTGCCCGAGGGGTGGCCGAAACGCACGGCGCTGCGCTCGCCCCCGCCAGCGGCGAGGTTGACCAGCGTGCCCGGAATGGCCGCTGCGGTGCCAATGGCCACCGCAGCCGTCCCCATCATTGCATGGTGCAGCTTGCCCATCGACAAGGCCCGAACCAGCAGGTCGATATCCCCCGCCTGCACCGCCTTGCCACTGGACGCAGTGTAGGCGCTCGGCGGCGCCACGAATGCGACTTTTGGCGTGTGCTGACGCCCGGCAGCCTGGTCGACGTTGTCGATCAGCCCCATGCGTACGGCGCCATGGGCGCGGATCGTCTCGAAACGCAACAGGGCCTGCGGGTCGCCGTTGATGGCGTCCTGCAGCTCGGCGCCGGTGTAGCCGAGGTCCGCAGCGTTGATGA
>NZ_JABMCW010000002.1:0-53785 GCF_013179705.1 Pseudomonas sp. CM25
GCCGACGCGGTTGAGGAATACCTGGTGCAGCTGGTGATGGCCACCCGCACCCCGGCCAAGTTCGACGCCGAACTGGCCGACTGGATCGCCTACGGCGCCAGCCCGCGCGGCTCCATTTCGCTGGACCGCTGCTCGCGCGCGCACGCCTGGCTGGCCGGGCGCGACTTTGTCAGCCCCGAAGACATCCAGGCGGTGCTGTTCGACGTGCTGCGCCACCGCATCATCCTCTCGTTCGAGGCCGAGGCGGCGGGGATCGACCAGGACCGCGTGGTCCAGCGCATCCTCGACGTTGTCGCCGTTGCCTGAACCCATGCCCACCACCCAGCTGGCACAACCCGGCATCCGCATCGGCCTTGCCGAGCTGATCGACATGCGCCATCGCGTGCGCGAAATCCAGCTGTTTTCCAAGCCCGGCCAGCGCAGCCCGCTGGTAGGCCTGCACCACTCCAAGTTGCGCGGGCGCGGCGTGGATTTCGACCAGGTGCGCGTGTACCAGGCCGGCGACGACGTGCGCAACATCGACTGGCGCGTCACCGCCCGTACCCAGGAGCCGCACACCAAGCTGTTCCACGAAGAGCGCGAGCGGCCAATCTTCATCCTCGTCGAGCAGAGCCAGCGGCTGTTCTTCGGCTCCGGGCTGATGTTCAAGTCGGTGCTCGCGGCCCAGGCTGCAGCGCTGTTCGGCTGGGCCGCGCTGGGTCATAACGACCGCATCGGCGGGCTGGTGTTCGGCGACAACGAGCACCACGAAATCAAACCCCGGCGCAGCAAGCAGAGCCTGCTGCAACTGCTCAACCGCCTGGCCAAGGTCAACCAGGGGCTGCACACCGAGGCCACGCCCGGGGCCGACAGCCTGGGCCTGGCCCTGCGCCGCGCCCGCGAAGTGCTGCGCCCCGGCAGCCTGGCCATCGTGATTTGCGACGAGCGCTCGCTGAGCGCACAGGTGGAACAGCACCTGGCCATGCTCTCGCGCCATTGCGACCTGCTGCTGCTGCCGGTGTCCGACCCGCTCGACCATGCCCTGCCCGCCGCCGGCCTGCTGCGTTTTGCCCAGCGCAGCGCGCAGCTGGAGCTCGACACCCTCGACGCCAACCTGCGTCAGGCCTACCGTCAGCAGGCCGAAGCGCGCATCGAGCGCTGGGAGCTGATGGCGCAGAAGCTGCGCGTGGTGCTGCTGCCACTGAGCACGCAGAGCGAAATGATCGAGCAACTGCGTGAACACATGAGCGCCCAGCGGCCGCGGAGCGCCTCATGAACCCGCTTGACCAGCTGCACCCGCTGATCGAGCCGGCGCCGGTCGGGCTGTGGCCACCCGCGATCGGCTGGTGGCTGCTGCTGGCCTTGCTGCCGCTGCTGGCCTGGGGCCTGTGGCGGCTGCGCCGCTGGCGCCCCACCAAGCGCCGCATCGTGCGTGCCGAACAACCGCTCGACCCGGTGCGCGTCGAAGCCCTGGCCGAGCTGGCCCGCCTGCCTCGCCCGTACGACGGCGCCCCGGCCGGTGCGTGGCTGCAGCAGATCAACGCCCTGCTCAAGCGCCTGTGCCGCAACCATTATCCGGGGGCCAACAGCCATACCCTCAACGGCCGCCAGTGGCTGGCGTTTCTCGACAACCGCTGTCCGGCCGCCGGCCTGACCCGCTGGATGGTGCTGGTCGAAGGCGCCTACAAACCCGAGTGCAAGCTCGACGACAAAGCCATCGTCGGGCTCAGCCAGGCCGTCGAAACCTGGATCCGCAAGCATGTTTGAACTGGCCTGGCCTTGGGTCTTCACCCTGCTGCCGCTGCCATGGCTGGCGCGCCTGCTGCTGCCTGCCGCCGACAGCGGCGAGCCAGTGCTCAAGGTGGGCTTCCTGAACGAACTGGAAAGCCTGGCCGGGCGCCGTGCGCGGCTCAACCTCCCAACCTGGCGCCAGCAGGCGCCGTTCGTCATCATCTGGCTGTTGCTGCTGTGCGCCGCCGCCCGCCCGCAATGGCTGGGCGAGCCGGTGCCGGTGGCCGCCAGCGGCCGCGACCTGCTGGTGGCGGTCGATGTGTCCGGGTCCATGGACTTCCCCGACATGCAGTGGCAGAACGAAGACATCAGCCGCCTCGATCTGGTCAAAGCGCTGCTTGGCGACTTTCTGCAAGACCGTGAAGGCGACCGCGTGGGCCTGATCCTGTTCGGCAGCCAGGCCTACCTGCAGGCCCCGCTCACCTTCGACCGGCGCACCGTGCGCACCTTCCTCATGGAGGCGCAGATCGGCATCGCCGGCAAGAACACCGCCATCGGCGACGCCATCGGCCTGGCGGTCAAGCGCCTGCGCGAGCGCCCGGCACAAAGCCGGGTGCTGGTACTGATCACCGACGGTGCCAACAACGGTGGGCAGATCCACCCGCTGACCGCCGCGCGCCTGGCAGCCCAGGAAGGCGTGCGCATCTATACCATCGGTATCGGCGCCAACCCCGAAGCCAGTGGCACCCCCGGCTTGCTCGGCCTCAACCCGAGCCTGGACCTGGACGAAGCCGCGCTCAAGGAAATCGCCGACATCAGCCACGGCGCCTACTTCCGTGCCCATGACGGCGCCGAGCTGGACGCCATTGGCGACACCCTGGACCAACTGGAGCCGGTGGCCCAGCAACCGACCCAGGCGCGCACGGCCAAGGCCCTGTACGCCTGGCCCCTGGCCCTGGCGCTGCTGCTCAGCGTGCTGCTGGTAGGAGCGGTGCAATGGCCCGACAACCTGCTGCATCGCCTGCTGCGCAAGCCGCGCTTCCTGCAGCCGCACCCGGAATGGCGCCAGCGCCTCAAGCGCCTGCGTCTGAGGAGACGGCGATGATCGACCTGTGGCCACAATGGCTGCGCCCGCTCTGGCTGCTGGCCGTGCCGCTGCTCGGCTGGCTGCTGTACAAGCTGTGGCATCGGCGCAAACGTGCCGGGCGCTGGCAGATGATTCTACCGCCGGCGTTTCATGGCGTGCTGCTGGGTGGCGGCAGCGGCAGTAGCAGCAAGCTGCCGTGGGTGGCCCTGGGCCTGGCCTGGGCGCTGGTGATCCTGGCCCTGCTCGGGCCCAGCTGGCAGCGCCTGGAAGAAAACCGCCAGCGCCCGGCCGACCCGCTGGTGATCCTGCTCGAACTGACCCCGCAGATGCTCGCCGAGGACAGCCCGCCCAACCGCCTGGAGCAGGCCCGGCGCAAGGTTCTCGACCTGCTCGAACACCGCCGCGACAGCCAGACTGCACTGGTGGTCTATGCGGGCTCCGCGCACACACTGGTGCCGTTGTCCGATGACCTGGCCACCACCCGCAATCTGCTCGAGGCCGTCGACCCGTCGATCATGCCCAAACCCGGCCAGCGCGCCGACCTGGCCGTGCAAAAAGGCCTGGCGCTGCTGGCCCAGAGCGGCCTGGGCCAGGGCCGCCTGTTGCTGATCGGTTCGGCGCTCAGTGCAGCCGAGCGCCAGGGCATCGCCCAAGCCCTTGGCCGCCAGGGCCCGAGCCTGTTGATGCTGGGCATCGGCAGCCGCGAAGGCGCACCGGTGCGCCAGGCCAACGGTGAATACCTCAAGGACGATCAGGGCGGCATCCTGGTACCGCGCCTGGACAGCAGCAGCCTCAAAAGCTTCATCAGCGGCACCGGGGGGCGCTACCGCCATGCCCGCATTGACGACCTCGACCTGCGTGGCCTGGGCCTTTTCGACAACCCGCGCAGCGCCCGCAACGACGGCCAGACCCTGCAGCTGGACAGCTGGGCCGACCAGGGCTACTGGCTGCTGATCCCGCTGTTGCTGCTGGCCGCCTGCGCCGGCCGGCGTGGCTGGCTGTTCTGTTTGCCGCTGCTGCTGGCACTGCCTCAGCCCAGCCAGGCGTTCGAGTTCAACGACCTGTGGCTGCGCCCCGACCAGCAAGGCCAGCGCCTGCTTGAGCAAAACCGTCCGGCCAGCGCCGCGCGCCACTTCCACGACCCGCAATGGCGTGGCATGGCCCTGTACCAGGCCGGCGATTATGCCGCTGCCGCCGACGCTTTTTCCCAAGGCGACACGGCCGCAGCCCACTACAATCGAGGCAATGCCCTGGCCCGCAGCGGCGAGCTGGAAGCCGCGCTCGACGCCTACGAGCAAGCCCTGGAGCGCCAGCCCGACCTGCAACTGGCGCTGGACAACCAGGCGCTGGTGCAACAAATGCTGCAACAGCGCGAAGCCCAGGCCGAAGAACAGCCGCCACACAGCGATGCCCAAAGCACACCCGGCAGCGAAACCGAAGGCAACAGCAGTTCGGCCAGCAGCCCCGCGCAAGGCACGCCCGGCAGTGACCCACAAGCCAACGCCGAACAACCCGGCGAAGGCAGCAACAACACCCAGGCCACACCCGGTAACCAGGCAGGCGCGGATGACAGCGTCATCCAGCCGCCCCAGCGACCGGTATCGACCAGCCTCGATGCCGAACAGCGCCAGGCCCTGGAACAATGGCTGCGGGAGATCCCGGATAATCCGGCGGAGCTGCTGCGGCGCAAATTCTGGTATGAACAGCAATTGCATCAGGAAAACCCACGATGAGTCGCTTCGGCGTCTTTATTCTCAGTGCACTCTGGGCCGTACTGGCCCAGGCCGAACCGCTGCTACAGGCGAGTGTTGACCGTACCCGCCTGGAAGCCGGCGAAAGCCTGGAGCTGACCCTGGAAAGCCAGGACGTGACGCAGTTCGGCAAGCCCGACCTGCGCGCCCTGGAAGGCGACTTCGAAGTGCGCGGCACGCGCCAGCTCAACAGCCTGCACACGCTGGACGGTGAAACCCGCGCCAGCACCCGCTGGATCATCACCCTGCTGCCACGCCGCAGCGGCAGCCTGCGCATCCCCGAGCTACAGCTGGGCCAGTCGCACAGCCAGGCGATCGAGCTGCAGGTGCTGCAGGCCGATGCCAGCCGCCAGGACAGCGCCCAAGTGTTCGTCGAGGCAACCCTCGACAGCACCGAGGTCTACGTGCAGGCCCAGGCCGTGCTGACCTTGCGCATCTACCATTCGGTGGCGCTGTACGACGACAGCAGCCTCAGCCCGCTGCAACTGGAAAATGCCAAGGTCGAGCCGCTGGGCGAATCGCGCACCTATGAAAAGGAAATCAATGGTGTGCGCCACGGCGTGATCGAGACCCGCTATGCGCTGTATGCCCAGCAAAGCGGCAGCCTCGACATCCCGCCACTGACGTTCACCGCCACCGCCGCTGCCAGCAGCGATGAAGCGCCGCAAGGCAACGGCACGGCCCGCGCCGGTCGCCAGGTGCAGGTCAGCTCGCTGCCTTTGCGCCTGGCCGTGCGGCCGATTCCGCCGGCCTGGCCCGCGGGTGTGCCGTGGTTGCCAGCGCGCAGCCTGACCCTGGAAGAACACTGGAACCCCGACCCCGGCACCCAGCAGGTGCAGATTGGCGATTCGCTGACGCGCAACATCACGCTGCGTGCCGATGGCCTGTCCAGCACCCAGCTGCCACCGCTGCCGGCCACCGAAATCACCGGCCTGCGCCGCTACCCGGACCAGCCGTTGCTGCGCAACGAAATCAGCGAGCGTGGCATGACAGCCAACCGCGAAGAGCGTGAAGCGCTGGTGCCGACCCACAGCGGCACACTGGCGCTGCCGGCGCTGGAGGTGACCTGGTGGAACACCCGCGAAGACCATCTGGAGCACAGCAGCCTGCCGGCGCGCACACTGGATGTGCAGGACAACCCGGCCTTGAGCGCCGACACGCCGGTGGGTGAAAGCAGCAGTGTCAGCGCCCTGCTGTGGCCGTGGCAGCTGGCCACCCTGATGTTTGCCCTGAGCACAGTGCTGGGCTTTGCCCTGTGGTGGCGTGCGCGCTCGCGACCGGCGGTGCTGCGTGCCGCGCAGACCGGGCCCAGCCCGCGCACCTTGCTGGATGACCTCAAGCGCGCGTGCCAGGCCAATGATCCCCATGCCACTCGCCAGGCGCTGGATGCCTGGGCGCGACAGCAGCCGGAGACCCTGGCTGAGATGGCAGCGCGCTTTGTGCCGTTGTCGGATGCGCTGGATGGGTTGAACGGGGCGCTGTACAGCGAGAGCGGGCAGTATTGGCAGGGGGAGGATTTGTGGCGGGCGATCGGGGTTATTCCCTCGGCGGAGCAGGTGTTGGTGCCGGCTGGGGAGAATGGCAGCTTGCCGCCGCTTTATCCGAAATGATCCGGCTGGTGGGCGGCGTATCCGGGGGGGGGGGATCACAATGGGCCTGCCGACAATTCTCCGGCTTGGGTTACCATACCCCCTTCACGCAACGCCCATCCCCAGCCAAGCCCTCGCTTGCTCGACTCGACACCAACAGGTCATCCATGCGTCTGTTTCATACCTCCGACTGGCACCTGGGCCAAAGCCTGCACGGCCAGGAACGCGACTTCGAACACGCCTGCTTCCTCGACTGGCTGCTCGGCCAGCTGCGCCTGCGCCAGCCGGATGCGCTGCTGATCGCGGGCGATATCTTCGACACCGTCAACCCGCCGGTCAAAGCCCAGGAACGCCTCTACGACTTCATCGTCCAGGCCCACGAGCAACAGCCCAAGCTGGACATCGTGATGATCGCCGGCAACCACGACTCCGGCTCGCGCATCGAGCTGCCCGCCGCGCTCATGCGCCGCCTGCGCACCCATGCCCTGGGCCGCGTGCACTGGCTGGACGAGGGCCAGCTGGATGCCGAACGCCTGCTGATCCCGCTGACCAACGGCCGTGGCAAGGTCGCCGCCTGGTGCCTGGCCCTGCCGTTTCTGCGTCCGGCCGAAGTGACTGGCCCGCAACTGGGTGACGACTACCTGCAGGGCATCACCCAGGTGCACCAGCAACTGATCGCCGCCGCGCAGAAAAAGCGCAAGAAAGACCAGGCGCTGATCGCCATCAGCCACGCCCACATGGCCGGTGGCGCGGTGTCGGAAGACTCCGAACGCAGCCTGATCATCGGCAACGCCGAAGCCCTGCCGGCCAAGCTGTTCGACAAGGCCATCAGCTACGTCGCCCTGGGCCATCTGCACAAGCCGCAGAAGGTCAACCGCGAAGAGCGCATCCGCTACAGTGGCTCGCCGATCCCGCTGTCGTTCGCCGAAGTCAACTACCCGCACCAGGTGCTGGAAGTGGAGCTGAACGGCAGCGATCTGGTCAGCATCGAACCCCGCCCGGTACCGCGCGCCGTGGCGCTGCAACGGGTCGGCCCGGCGCCGCTGGGCGAACTGCTGCAGCAACTGGCCGAACTGCCGGTGATCGACCTGCTCGAAGACCCCAACCGCCAGCCCTGGCTGGAGGTGCGGGTGATACTGGATGAACCGCAACCGGACCTGCGCCAGCAGATCGAAAGCGCACTCCAAAGCAAGGCCGTGCGGCTGATCCGCATCAGCGCCGAATACGCCGGCCGCAACAATGCCGAAGACGATGGCCTGGCCTTTGTCGAACTGTCGCAGATGACCCCGCAGGACCTGTTCAGCCGGGCCTGGGAACAGGCCTACGGCAACCCCGCCGACGAGCAGGCGCTGGCCGACTTTGCCCTGCTGTTGCAGGACGTGCAGCTGGAAGAGGAGCAGCCATGAAGATTCTCGCCATTCGCCTGAAGAACCTGGCATCGCTGGCCGGCCCGATCGACATCGATTTCACCGCCGAACCGTTGGCCAGTGCCGGCCTGTTCGCCATCACCGGGCCTACCGGCGCCGGCAAAAGCACCCTGCTCGACGCCCTGTGCCTGGCGCTGTTCGGCACCGTACCGCGGCTCAACGACATTGGCCGCGAGGCCAAGGTGCCGGACGCCGACGGCGAGATCCCCACCTCCGACCCGCGCAACCTGCTGCGCCGTGGCACCGGCAGCGGCTTTGCCGAGGTGGATTTCGTCGGCATCGACGGCCGTCGCTACCGCTCCCGCTGGGAAGCCAACCGCGCCCGCGACAAGGCAAACGGCAAGCTGCAACTCAGCCGCCAGAGCTTCTACGACCTCGACAGCGAGCAGGTGCTGGCCAGCGCCAAGAACGAATTCAAGGCACTGGTCGAAGCCCGTCTGGGCCTGAACTTCGAACAGTTCACCCGTGCGGTGATGCTGGCCCAGAGCGAGTTCGGCGCCTTCCTCAAGGCCGACGACAAAGACCGCAGCGAACTGCTGGAAAAGCTCACCAACACCGCCATTTACACCCGCCTGGGCCAACGTGCCTTCAGCAAGGCCCGCGAGGCCGGCGACACCCACAACGCCCTGAAGGACCGCGCCAGCCACCTGCTGCCGATGGCCGCCGAAGCCCGTGCCGAGCTCGACCAGCAGTTGGAGCAGGCGCAGCAGCAGTTCAAGGCCGACCAGGCCGGCGAGCGCCAGCTGGAACAGCAACGCAGCTGGCTGAATGAACAACGCCAGCTGCAGGCCCAGCACAGCGAGGCCAGCAACGCCCTGCAGGCCGCCGAACAGGACTGGCAGCAGCTGGCCGAGCCACGCCTGGACCTTGCGCGCCTGGAGCGCCTGGCCCCGCAGCGCCACCAGTTTCACCGCCAGCAGACGCTGAATGCGCAGTTGCTGCCACTGGCGACGAAGATCACTGAACAACACCAGCAGCAAACCGAACTGCAGGTGCGTACTACCGAGCTCGAACAAGCGCAGGTCACCGCGCGCCAGGCCCTTGCCGATAAGCAGGCACAGCACGGCGAAAATGCCCCGCGCCTGCGCCAGGCTTTTGCCGTCCAGGACAACCTGGCGCGGCTGGATCAGGAGCTGGTGACACAACACAGCACCCGCCAACAGGCCGAGCAGGAAGTTACCGACGGCCAGCAGCACGTGCAGCAGCTGGAGGCCAATCAACAGCGCAGCCTGCAACAATTGGCACAGATCGACACGGCGCTCGCCGACAGCCAGCACCTGGCGGGCCTGGCCAACGCCTGGCACGCCTACCTGCCGCAACTGAAGCAGGTGATGCAGATCGGCGCCCGCCTGGCCAAAGGCCGTGAAGAACTGCCCGGCCTGCAAGCTCTGGCCAGCCAGGCCAATGTGCACCTGCAAGCCGAGCGTGACGCCCATGACCTGCTGTTCCGCGAGGCCAAGGCCGAGCCCCAGGCCCTGGCGGAGCAGATCGACCTGCTGGGCAGCATGCTGCAGGAAAACCGCAAGCAGCAACGCGCCGTTGAAGTGCTCGCGCGCCTTCATGGCCGTGAACAGGAGCTGCGCCAACAGCTGAATGCCGTGCGCGGGCGCCAGCAGCAGGCCATGCAGCAGCGCCAGCAGCTGATCAGCCAGGGCACCGCAGCCAAGGCCGAACTGGAAGCCGCCGAGCAGGCGCTCAACCTCACCCGCCAGTTGCTGGAACGCCAGCGCCTGGCGCGCAACACGAGCGTCGAAGAGCTGCGTGCCCAACTGCGCGACGGCGAGCCTTGCCCGGTGTGCGGCAGCGCCGAGCATCCCTTCCATCAACCCGAAGCGCTGCTGCAAAGCCTGGGTCGCCATGACCAGGCAGAAGAAGCCGCCGCGCAAAAGCAGGTGGAAAACCTCAACAGCACGCTGGTGGAGCTGCGCACCCAGCTGGGGGTGATCAACGCCCAGCTCAAGGATTATCAGCAGCAACAGCAGCAACTGGATGAGCAGCTGCAACCCTTGATGGCCGAGGTGCAGGCGCACAGCCTGTGGCCGGCACTTGCGCCGCAGGACGACAAGGCCCGCCGCGCCTGGCTGGACAGCCAGCTACGGCGTCTGGACGAAGTGATCAACCAGGACGAGAAGCGCCAGAGCGCGCTGCTCGCCCTGCAACGCGACGCCGCCCGCCTCAACCAGCAGCTGCAAGCCGCGCACGATGCCCAACAGCAGGCCCAGCGCCATCTGGAGCAACAGCATCAGGCCCTGGCAAACGACGAGCAGCAGCTGCAGCAAGGCCTGAACGACCTGGCCGGCGTGTTGCCCGATGAAGCCCTCAAGGCCTTGAACGACGACCCGGCCAATGCCTTTCTCGCCCTCGATCAGCAAATCGCCCAGCGCCTGCAACAACTGGAACAACGCAAGGACGAGCAGGAGGAACAGCAAGCCCGTCAAGCTCAGCTGGACAAGCTGCGCGACCAGCAACAGGCGCGCGCACAGGCGCTGCAGCAATTGCAGCAGAAACTCGCCACACTCGACCAGCAGCGCCAGCAGGCCCAGGCTTCGCTGGCCGAACTGCTGGGCGAACATGCCAGCGCCGAAGCCTGGCAACAGCACATGGACGCCGCGCTGGAGCACGCGCGCGCCCTCGACGCCGACACCGCCCAGCGCCTGCAGGCGTTGCGCACCCAGGGCGTGCAGCTGGCCAGCGAGCTCAACGCCAATGCTCAACAGCATCAGGCGCTGGACAACGAGTGCCAGCAGTTGCAAGGGCAGATTGCGCAGTGGCGCAGCGAACACCCTGAACTGGATGACGCCGGGCTGGATCGATTGCTGGCCATGGACGATGCCCAGGTCAGTGAACTGCGCCAGCGCCTGCAAGGCGCCGAAAAAGCCATTGAGCAGGGTCGCGTGCTCCTGCAGGAGCGCGAACAGCGCCTGCAGCACCACGCCGCGCAAACCACCGTGGAAACTTCGGCCGAAGCGCTGGAGCAAGCCCTGGCCGACTTGCGCGAACGCCTCGCCGGCCATGAGCAGCAATGCGCCGAATTGCGTGCGCAGCAGGCCGACGACCAACGTCGCCAGCAGGCCTCCCAGGCCTTGGCAGCAGAAATCGAGCAGGCCCACCAGCAGTGGCAACGCTGGGCGCGCCTGAGTGGGCTGATCGGTTCAGCCTCGGGCGATGTATTCCGCAAGATCGCCCAGGGCTACAACCTCGACCTGCTGCTGCACCACGCCAACGCCCAGCTACGCCAACTGGCCCGGCGCTATCGCCTCAAGCGCGGCGGCAGCGCCCTCGGCCTGCTGGTGCTGGACACCGAGATGGGCGACGAGCTGCGCTCGGTGCACTCGCTGTCGGGCGGTGAAACCTTCCTGGTGTCGCTGGCGCTGGCCCTGGGCCTGGCCTCGATGGCTTCCAGCACCCTGCGCATCGAATCGCTGTTCATCGACGAAGGTTTCGGCAGCCTCGACCCCGAGTCGCTGCAACTGGCCATGGACGCCCTCGATGGCTTGCAGGCCCAGGGCCGCAAGGTGGCGGTAATTTCCCATGTACAGGAGATGCACGAACGCATCCCGGTGCAGATCCAGGTGCGTCGTCAAGGCAATGGCCTGAGCGATGTGGAGGTGTGCGGGTGATTCTCTACTCGTTCCGCCGCTGCCCATGGGCCATGCGTGCGCGCCTGGCACTGCGCTATGCCGGGTGCCAGGTGCAGATCTGCGAGGTGGCGATGAAGCACAAGCCGGCAGAATTGCTGGCCTTGTCGCCCAAGGGCACGGTGCCAGTGCTGGACACCGGTGCCGGGGTGCTGGAGGAAAGCCTGGATATCATGCGCTGGGCGCTGGAGCAGAACGACCCGCAGGACTGGCGGCTACAAGGCGACCCGGCCGCAGCGCAGCAAGCTGAGGATCTGATTGCGCGCAATGACAGCACGTTCAAGGTGCAGGTAAACCTGTACAAGTATGCCGAGCGCTATCCCGAGCATTCCCGCGAGCATTACCGCCTGCAGGCCGAGGCCTGGCTGGCGGAGCTCGAAGGCCTGCTGGATGGGCGGGGCAACTTGCTGGCTGACCATCCAAGCCTGGCCGATGCCGCGTTGCTACCCCTGATGCGCCAGTTTGCCGGGGTCGAACCGCTGTGGTTCGCCGAGGCGGCTTATCCGCGGGTGCGGAGCTGGCTGGAGAGGTGGCTGGCTTCGGAGCTGTTCAAGTCGGTCATGGCCAAATGAAATCTGCTCCTGCACTGGCCCTATCGCCGGCAAGCCAGCTCCCACAGATACCGCGCTGGGCGTGAGGCCTGCATATCCCTTGTGGGAGCTGGCTTGCCGGCGATAGGGCCAGTACAGGATTCAATGGTTATGTTTGCCACTCAGGGCCGCGTGGAAGTTGGCACTCTGGCGCAGGTACTGCTCGGTGTAGCTGTGGTTTGCGGATGCCTTGCGAGTGGAATCGGCATGGGCATGCGTGGGCAGTACCACTGAGGCAGAAATGGCGGATGCGGCGATGACCGGGAAGAGATTGAAGTTCATCTGGGCTGACCTCGACGGCGGTGGTTTGACGGTGGCCCGTTTGGGCCTTGGATCAAACTTACGCCGCAGAGGCCGCATGCAAAAATTCATTGCGGCAGTATCGATTATCACGCCGATCGATATCACTCCAGGAACTTCAGGTCCGAAGGCGCCTCCTGCTTCAGCGTCTGCACCGTCTCCAGCAGCTTGCCGCTGCGCGGATCGCGGCGCATGACCACGATCTGGTTGCTCTTCTGGTTGGCCACCAGCAAGAAGTTGTCACTCGGGTCGAGGGCAAACTCGCGCGGGTGATCGCCTTCTACCGACCGCCGCTGCAGAAGCGTCAGCTGGCCATCGTCCTTGCCCACACTGAACACCACGATCTGGTTCGCCGTGCCGCGGTTGCTGACATACAGGAAGCGCCCGTCGGCCGACAGGTGCAGCCCCCCCGCCGCCTTGGCTGCCGCATCCGGCTGTTCGGTCAGCGGCAAGCGCTGGCGCGGGAGCAGCGCAGCGTCCTTGACGTCGAACATCACCACTTCGCCGCTCATTTCCAGCGTCAGGTAGGCATGCCGGCCCTTGGCGTCGAACAGCAAATGACGGGGTCCACTGCCCGGCGGCAAGTCCACCGCAGCAGGGCTTGCCGGGCTCAATGGCTTGTCCACGCTGGCACCGTCATAGCTGTAGATGAACACCTTGTCTGCGCCCAGGTCGCAGGCGTAGACATGCTGGCCGTTGGGCGACAGTACCAGCGAATGCACGTGAGCACCGGCCTGGCGCTCGGGGTTGACGCCGCTGGGCTTGTGCCGCAACTGCTGTACCAGCGGCTTGAGCTTGCCGTCCTTGGCCACCGGGATCACCACCAGGCTGCCACCGGGGTCGGGTGCAACTGCATAGTTGGCCACGAACAGGTAACGCTGGTCACGGCTGAGGCTGGCGTGAGTTGGCTCGTCGCCCTTGGTGGTCACCTGGTTGAGGGGCTTGATCTCGCCCTTGGTGCTGACGCTGAAACTGCTGGCGTGACCACCGGGGGTTTCATTGACCGTGAACAGCTGACGCTGATCGGCCGACAGCACCAGCCACGACGGGCTGACGCTCTTCACCACCTGCTGCGGCATGGGGTCGATATGGCCGGTTTTTTCGTCGAACTGGTAACGGTAGATACCCTGGCTGGCGCCATCGGTGTAGCTACCGACCAGCAACGTGGCGGCATGGGCGTTGAAAGTCAGGCTCATCAGGCTAGCGGTCAGCAGGCTGGTCCAGATCCGGTTCATCTTGGTCTTCATCCGGGGCACGAAAGGCACTCATACAGACTAGCCGATGCTCGCCATTGGCATCGTCGAGCTGCCATTCATCACCGTTGGCGATGGCGGCGGCGACTTGTTCAGAGGTGAAAGACCAGCGGCGCAGTTGACGGCCGTCCATGCATTCGATGGTCAGGCCGGTTTCGTCGCTGGTGAAGTCGAAGGCATGCAGGCCGTCGATCAGGAGCATGTCGCAAGACTGCAGGGCGGTGGCGAGGGGGGACATGGAGGTACCAATTTGAAATGAGCCGGCATTATAGCCTTGGGGCTGCTTTGCAGCCCATTCGCAGCACTAGGCTGCTCCTACAGCAGATCGCGAACGCCCTGGCAGGAGCAGCCTTGTGCTGCGAATGGGCCGCACAGCGGCCCCCTGCGATTCAATGGGCGAAAATCGATCCCCCTTCCTTGCCCACCATCTTCTCAGGCTTGATCAGGAACCGCGCCAGCGCCGGCAACAACCACAGCGCACCGAACATGTTCCACAACAGCATGAAGGTCAGCATCAGCCCCATGTCCGCCTGGAACTTGATCGCCGAGAAGATCCAGGTGCACACCCCGATGGCCAGGCACAACCCGGTGAACAACACCGCCTTGCCGGTCGAGCGCAGGGTTTCGTAATAGGCCTCCTGCAACGGCAGCCCGGCACGCAGGAAGCTTTCCAGACGGCTGTAGATGTAGATGCCATAGTCCACGCCAATGCCCACCCCCAGCGCCACCACCGGCAAGGTCGCCACCTTCACCCCGATCCCCATGTAAGCCATCAGTGCGTTGCCCAGCACCGAGGTCAGCACCAGCGGCAGCACGATGCACAAGGTGGCGGCAAACGAACGGAAGGTGATCAGGCACATCACCGCCACGCAGATATACACCAGGATCAGGATGGTCAGCTCGGCCGACTTGATCACTTCGTTGGTCGCTGCTTCGATCCCGGCGTTGCCCGCCGCCAGCAGGAACTGCAGGCCTTCCTTGTTATGGCTGTCGGCAAACGCCTTGGCCGCAGCGGTGACCCGCTCCAGGGTTTCGGCCTTGTGGTCGTTGAGGAACACCAGCACCGGCGCCAGCGAGCAGTCGCCGTTGTACAGGCCGTCGGCGCGGGCAATGGAGTTGTTGAGGATATCGGGGTTGCGCGACAGGGTTTCCCATTTCAGGTTGCCCTCGTTCATACCCTTGATCACCTGCTTGGACACAGTCACCAGGGAAATTGCCGACTGCACGCCGGGCGTGTTCTGCATGGTCCACATCAGCTCGTCGATCGGGGCCATGGTCGCGTGCACCGAGCACTGCTCGGACGGGGTCTTGACCATGATTACCAACACATCTGAACTGGTCGAGTAGTTGCTGATGATGAAGTTGTTGTCCTGGTTGTAGCGCGAGTCTGGGCGCAGCTCTGGCGCGCCCTGGTCGAGGTCGCCGATTTTCAGGTTCTGGCTGTACCACAGGCCACCGGCAAAGGCGACCAGCGCCAGCACCACGGACACCGGTGCCACCTTGGCGCTGGCGAAGTTCGACAGCAGGCGCCAGAACGGGTGCTCGCGGGTCGCGTCTTTCTTGCTGCGCTCGACCGCCTTCTTGCTGATGCCGACATAGGAGATGGCCACCGGCAACAGGATCAGGTTGGTGAACACGATCACCGCCACGCCGATAGAGGCGCCGATCGCCAGTTCGCGAATCACCCCGATGTCGATGATCAGCAGGGTGATGAAGCCCACCGCATCGGCGAGGATGGCAATCATCCCCGGCAGGAACAGCTGACGGAAGGTACGCCGCGCTGCCGTAAGCGCATTGTCGGCGCCGCTCGACTGCAGGGCGATGCCATTGATTTTCTGCACCCCGTGGGAAATACCGATGGCGAAAATCAGGAACGGCACCAGCATCGAGTACGGGTCCAGGCCAAAGCCCACCGCATGCATCAGCCCCAGCTGCCAGACCACCGCTACCAGGGTGGTGATGAGCACGGCGATGGTGCTGCGGATACACCAGGTGAACCAGTACAACAGTACACAGGTAATGGCCAGGGCGACGCCGAAGAACATCGCCACCATCACCAGGCCATCGATCAGGTCACCGACCTTCTTGGCGAAGCCGACGATGTGCACTTTCACATTGGGGTTTTGCGCCTGGAACTTGTCGCGGATCTTTTCTTCGAGCAGGTGCGAGAACTGCTGGTAGTCCAGCTTCACCTGCTTGCCCGGGTCCTGCGGGTCGGGGTAGCTCTCCAGCAGCGGCACGTCGACGATGCTGGACTTGAAGTTGTTGCCCACCAAGCGCCCAACCTGGCCGGACTTGAGCACGTTGTCACGCAAAGTGTCGAGGCTGTCCTGCGAGCCGTTGTAGGTGTTGGGGATCACCTCGCCACCGGAAAAGCCCTCTTCGGTGACCTCGCTCCAGCGCACGCTGGGGCTCCACAGTGACTTCAGCCCGGCGCGGTCGACGCCCGGTATGTAGAACACCTCGTCATGGATCTGCCGCAGGGTCTCCATGTAGTCCTTGTCGAAGATGTCGCCGTTCACCGCTTCCACCGAGATGCGCACGGTGTTGCCAAGGTTGGCCAGGTCGTTGCGGTGCTCCATCATCTGCTCGATGAACGGGTGCTGCAGCGGGATCATCTTCTCGAAGCTGGTGGAGGGGCGAATCTGCGTGGCCTGCCAGAACAGGAAAATGCTGACCAGCACGCACAGGGCGATGACCACGGGGCGGTTGTTGAAGATCAGGCGTTCGAGCAGTGTGGCCTTGTCCTGGTGGTGCGGCTGCATGCTGATGCTCTCCCTGCTGGTCATGGACGCACCTGCGCGGCAGGCTGGTCCGCACCTTCGGCGCTGGCCAGGTGTACACCACCCTGTCCCACCAGCAGCAGGCCACCGTCGGCCAGGCCGCTGACGCCGGCCAGGGCAATGCGGTCGGCGCGGTTGTAGACGCTGAAGGTGTGGCCGTCGTCGCTGCTGCGCAGCACGCTGCCGCCATTGCCGACCAGCACCAGGTTGCCATTATCGAGAAGCGTAGCGCTTGCCAGGCCGAATTCGAGCGCGCCGCGCGCGGCCTTCAGCTCGATAGGCTGCCAGCTGTCGCCGAAGTCGGTGGAACGGAACAGGTTGCCGCGCAGACCGTAGGCCAGCAGGGTGTGTGCCTGGGCAGTGCCGATCACGCCGAACAGCGAGCCCTCGTAGGGACCCTGGACCTTGGCCCAGGTTTGACCGTTGTCGGCGGAGCGGAACATGCCACCCTGCTCGCCAACGATGAACAGCCCGGCGTCACGCACCCGGGCGATGCCGTTGAGGTGCAGCTGGTCGGGGTTGTCCAGGCGCTCGGCCGCGTCCTGCCAGTGCTGGCCGCCGTCAGTGGTTTCCAGCAAGGCGCCGTAGGCACCCACGGCAAAACCGTGCTGGGCGTCAAGGAAGGTGATGTCGAGCAAGGGTGCTTCGCGGGCAAGGTCTTCGAACTGCTTGCTCCAGGTGGCGCCACCGTCGCTGCTGGCGAGGATTTGCGCGTCATGGCCGACCGCCCAACCGCGCTTGTCGTCGAAAAAGAACACGGCGGTGAGCAGTTGCCGGGTGGGTACCCGGGCCTGGGTCCAGGTGCTGCCCTGGTCATCGGAGAACAGGATGTGGCCGCGATCCCCCACCACCACCAGGCGTTTGCCGGCATGGGTGGCGCCGATCAGCAGGCTTTGGCTGGCCTTGGCCGATTCGGTGGAGTATTCGTCGGCTGCGGCGGCCTGGGCGCTGTCGGCCCATACCCCCAATGCCAGCGCCAGCACTGCGCTGGCGGCCAATGGCCAGGCACCACGCCTGGTCTGCGTCATCACCCGCTGCTTCATGACCATCCCCTGTTGTGTTGTTCTTGTTGGGTCTGTGCTGTGAAAAGCCTGTGTTAGAGGCTTGGGGGGATCGTATCGGGGAAGGTTGCGCGATTACAACGCGCGGGACGTTATGTTTTGTTAACCGGAAAAAACCGGGGCCGCTGCGCAGCCCATCGCCGGCAAGCGCGGCTCCCACAGGAATACCACAACCTTCAAGTCTGTGATTATCTTGTGGGCTCCCACAGGACTATCACAACCTTCGGCGCTTGTGATTATCTTGTGGGAGCCGCGCTTGCCGGCGATGGGCTGCACAGCAGCCCCGGTTTCTAGCAGGCTTACGCCAGGCTCTTGCTCACCACTTCATAGACATCGCTGGACAGCTCGCCGGACGCGAGAATCCGCTCCAGCTCGCCTTTCATCAGGCCCTGACGCGCAGCGTCATACTTGCGCCAGCGGGTCAGCGGCGCCAGTTGACGCGAGGCAATCTGCGGGTTCAGCGCATTCAGCTCGATCACCAGGTCGGCCAGGAAGCGATACCCCGAGCCATCCGCCGCATGGAAGTTGACCAGGTTCTGCCCGGCAAACGCACCGACCAGCGCACGCACCTTGTTCGGGTTCTTCAGGGTGAACGCCGGGTGCTGCATCAGCGCCTTGACCCGCGCCAGCCCGCCCGGCAGCGTGCTGGCCGCCTGCACGCTGAACCACTGGTCCATCACCAGCGGGTTGTCCTTGAAGTGCTCGGCAAAGGCTTCCAGCGCCCTGGCCCGCTCGGCTTCGAACGGCGAGTTGACCAGCACCGCCAGCGCGGTAAGGCGCTCGGTCATGTTGTCGCAGTGCTCGAACTGCTCCAGGGTCGCCTCCAGCACCTGCGGCTTGCCGCTCTGCATCAGGTACGACAGCGCGATGTTCTGCAGGCTGCGGCGGGCGAAGTGCTCGGCCGAGGCCACGTAGGCAGTGCCGCGCGACACCTCACGATGGGCCTGGTAGCGCGCCCACAGGGCGTCGAACAACTGTGCGGCGATCTGCTTGCGGGCGAACTCGCGGGCATTGTGGATGGCATCCACGTCGGCCACCTGGCTGATTTCGGTCAGGTAGGCCTCACCCGGCAGCGAGAGCATTTCCGCGACCATGGCCGGGTCCAGCGATTCATTGCCCAGGACAGTGCCCAAGGCCTTGATCAGCCGCTGGTCGAGCTGCAGCGCTTCACCGCGCTGGTGCTGGCCGATCAGTTCCTGCAACACCTGCACCGACAGCTGTTGGCCCGCTTCCCAGCGGTTGAAACCGTCGCTGTCATGCTGCATCAGGAACATCAGCTGATCGCGGTCGTAAGGGAAGCTGAGCTTGACCGGGGCGCTGAAGCCGCGCAGCAGCGACGGCAGCGGCTTGGCCTTGAGGCCATGGAAGGTGAAGGTCTGCTCGGCCTCGGTCACCGACAGCACGCGGCTGCTACCCTGGGCAGCGGTTTCGCCAGCCAGTTGCAGCGGCAGGTCATTGCCTGCGGCATCCAGCAGACCCAGTTCCACGGGAATCACGAACGGCAGCTTCTGCGCCTTGTCCGGAGTCTGCGGGCAGCTCTGGCGGAAGGTCAGGCTGTAGGTCTGCGCGGCGGCATCATAGGCTTCACTGACGTCCAGGCGGGGGGTGCCAGCCTGGCTGTACCAGCGCTTGAACTGGGTGAAGTCGACGCCATTGGCGTCTTCCATGGCCTTGATGAAATCGTCGGTGGTCACCGCCTGGCCATCGTGGCGCTCAAAATACAGGTCGCTGCCCTTGCGGAAGCCATCGGCACCCAGCAGGGTACGTACCATGCGCACCACTTCGGCGCCCTTCTCGTACACGGTCAGGGTGTAGAAGTTGGAGATCTCGATGAAGCTGTCCGGGCGCACCGGGTGGGCCATGGGGCCGGCGTCTTCGGCAAACTGATGGGTGCGCAGGTAGGCCACGTCCTCGATCCGCTTGACCGTGCGCGAGTTCATGTCGGCGCTGAACTCGGCATCGCGGAACACCGTGAAGCCTTCCTTCAGCGACAGCTGGAACCAGTCGCGGCAAGTAACGCGGTTACCCGACCAGTTGTGGAAGTACTCGTGCGCGACCACACCTTCGACGCGCTGGTGCGCGGCATCGGTAGCGGTTTCGGCGCGGGCCAGCACACAGCTGGAGTTGAAGATGTTCAGGCCCTTGTTTTCCATGGCGCCCATGTTGAAGTCATTGACCGCGACGATCATGAAGATGTCCAGGTCGTACTCACGGCCATAGACTTCTTCGTCCCAGCGCATGGACTTCTTAAGGCTGACCATGGCGTGGTCGCACTTGTCGAGGTTCTCGGGCTCGACGTAGATGCGCAGCATCACATCACGGCCTGACTGACGCGTGAAGTTGTCCTCGACGCACCACAGGTCACCGGCCACCAGCGCGAACAGGTAGGCTGGCTTCTTGAACGGGTCTTCCCAGGTTGCCCAGTGGCGGCCATCCTCGGCCGGCCCGCTGCCCGTCGGGTTGCCGTTCGACAGCAGGACCGGGTAGCGATGCTGCTCGGCGATCACCGTGGTGGTGAAGGTGCTCATCACGTCCGGGCGGTCGAGGTAGTAGGTGATCTTGCGGAAGCCCTCGGCCTCACACTGGGTGCAGAACATCTTGCCGGACTTGTACAGGCCTTCCAGCGCGGTATTGCTTTCAGGGTGGATCTTCACACTGGTATCGAGGGTGAAGTTCGCGGCCTTGGGGTGCAGGGTCAGGCTGTCGGCTTCGAGCCGGTAGTCGCCCGGCTGCAGTTCCTGGTCATCCAGAGCCGCGCGCTGCAGCTCCAGCTGCTGGCCATCCAGCACCAGTGGCGGCAGGCCGGCCCCGCGCTCGGGGTTGCGGCGCATGACCAGTTGCGCATGGACCAGGGTGTGGTCCTCGAACAGTTCGAAGGTCAGGTGCGTCTCGTCGATCAGGTACTCGGGCGCCTGGTAGTCCTTGAGGTAGATCACTTGCGGTTGTTCGGTACGCATGTGCAGGTCCTTTTTACTGGAGCACGGCCAACTGGTAGGCCGTGTACTTGCGAATATTGATCACACCGGTATCGAAGATCAGGTACTGGCCCTTGATACCCATCAGCGTACCTTCAACCACTGGGTTCTTGTCCAGGTTGTGGCTGACGATCTTGGTCGGGTAGGCCTCGACCGGGTAGCGCATCTGCACCACTTCGGCGTCGGCCAGCGGCTGGATGGCCTGCAGCCCGAAGCGTCCCTGCAGCTCGCGCAGGCCGTCGGCGCAGGCATCGAAGATCTGGTCGCGGATGGCCGGCAGGTCCAGCACCTCGGCGTCGCTCTTGAGCAGCGTGCGCCAATTGGTGCGGTCTGGCACCTGGCTGCGCAGGATATCCTCGACCAGCCCGGATTGCTGGCGGGTGGCCACGCGCATGATCGGCAGGGCCTGGCTGGCACCCTGGTCGAGCCAGCGGGTGGGCAGCTGGGTGGCGCGGGTGATGCCGACCTTGATGCCCGACGAGTTGGCCAGGTAGACCACGTGATCGGTCATGCAGAACTGTTCGCCCCACGACGGTTCGCGGCAGGTGCCGGCGTCATAGTGGCATTTTTCCGGGGCCATGATGCACACATCGCACTGGGCCAGCTTGGTCATGCACGGGTAGCAGTATCCCTGGCTGAAGCTGGTCTTGGTGCGCTTGCCGCAATGGCTGCAGTGAATGGCGCCGAGGTATTCCAGGCGCAGGCGCTGGCCAATCAGCGGGTTGACCGGCACCTGCGTGTCATCCAGGCGAAAGCTGTACTGCACCACCGGTGCCTGCAGGCTTACCGTCATCTTGCTCAAAGAGCCACGAGCGAGTTCGATCAATGTACCGAGTCCGACTTGAACAGAATATTGGCGATCGGCGCCGACTTGGAGGCGCATTCCTGCGGGCCCATGTAGCCGGTGCGCTGGTCTTCGGGCAGGTTTTTCATCTCCCAGGCAATAACGGCCTGCAGCGACAGTTCTTTCTGCTCGGCGGTGAGCTTGCGGCCATCCGACCATTTACCGATTTCCACGGCCAGTTTCAGGCTCTCGTAGATATCCGGGGTGATGTTTTCGATCATTTGCGCGAAAGTGGACATAGTGTCTCCTGATTCAAGCCGACAGTTTACGCCGGGCCAGCGCCCCGCCCAAGAGCCCGGTCAGGCATCCGATGAGCAACCCGCCGACATGCGCGGCGTTGGCGATCTGGCCCAGGCCCAGGGTGCCGACCACGCCGGTCAGGCACACCACGAGCCAGATCAGCATCATCACCAGCACACCCTTGGGCAGGTTGAAGTAACGGTTGGGGGCAAGCCACTGGTATAGCCAGATGTGCCCGAGCAGGCCGTACAGCACGCCGGACAGGCCACCGAACAGGCTCGGCCCGCTGGTGTAGTGCTGGGCCAGGTTGGACACCAGGCTGAACAGCAGAGTCAGGCCCAGCAGCATCCACGGGCCCTGGCGCAGCTCGATGCGTTTGCCCAGTTCCCAGTACCACAGGCTGTTCATGGCCAGGTGCAGCACGCCGAAGTGCAGCAGCATGGGCGACACCAGGCGCCACCACTGGCCTTGATCCAGGCTTTGTGCCAGCGAGGTGAAGTACAGGTAGTCGCCCTGCACGCGGAAGTCGAGGAAGGTGAACCAGCTGATGGTGGTGAAGTTGTCGCCCAGGCTGGTCAGGCCGGCGACGATGAAGCACAGCAGCAGGGTCAGGGTGGTGATTTTGCAGGCTTTGGCCTGGGCTGCCAGGGAAGGTTGCGTGGGGCCATTAGCGGGTAAACCCGCTCCTGCGGGGTCATCGGTTGCCGGGATATCGGCGTTACCCTCCGGGAAGCGCTGGTAGAGTTCGCGGACGTCTTCGGCCAGGGTATCGGGGGCCCAGAGCACCTGGACCTCGCCCTCTTCACTGACCCGGTGCGGCACCTGCAGGCGCTGCAGCAGGTGGACGAAGCCGCTGAGGTCGACCGACAGCGGCAGGCGCATCACTTCGATAATGTTCATTGGTTGGCCTGTGGGCGGTCGACGTCGACCCAGACGAACTTGTGCGGGTCGATGCGGGTTTCATCATCCAGCCGGTACGCAACCATTTTGCCGTAGAGCACGGCGCTGTAGTCCAGGCAGGCCAGGTTGGGGCGGATGGGCGCGGGATGGCCGCTGCGCCAGTAGTGGCCGACAAACAGCAACGGCTCGTCTTCGCCATAGCGCAGCAGGGCGTTCTTCTGGCTGTGGCTGAGCGGTGCACTGGCCACCGCTTCGGGCAGGGCATCGGGCTGGAACACGATGTCGCCGTAGGTTTGCGGGTCTTCTTCCCAGAACTTGGTGCGGAAAAAGGCGCGGGTCAGGCCATCGCCGCCGGTCAGGGTCAGGCCGTCGGGCAGGCGCATGTCGGTGCCGCGCAGCAGGCGGTTGCACACGGTGGCGGCGAAGCTGTTGCTTACCGCCGAGGCCTGGATGAAATGCTGGTCGATACGCCCATCGGGGTATTGCTGGCGCAGCGGCTCGATCAGCCGTGGGTCCCAGCAGGCATGCACCAGGCGGAAGCGCCCGGCGTCGATGAACAGCGGCAGCTGGTAGAACCAGTTGACGAAGTCGTGCCAGTCGCCCGGGTGTTGGGCGAACTGGGTGAGGGTTTCGTCTATCAGCCGGGCATGGCGTGGCGTATGTTCACGCACGTATTCCTTGCCGCTGCCGGGCAGCGCCGGGGTCACCCAGCCGAGGGCGTTGTATTCGTGGTTGCCCATGATGCAGAACGCCTGCCCCGCCTCGACCATGTCGTGGACGATGTGCAGCGCCTCGCGGATGCGTGGGCCGCGGTCGACGATGTCGCCAAGGAACAGCGCCTGGCGCCTCGGGTGGCGCCATACGCCGGCTACACGCTTGTATCCGAGGGCGTCGAGCAGGCGTTCGAGGGTGAGTGCACAGCCGTGCACGTCACCGATGATGTCGAAACTTCGCGCCGGATCGAGCATCAGTCGTCCCTGCTCCCCAGGCGGCTGCCCCAACCGAGCTTGGTGCGGCAGACCTCGTAGTAATTGTGGTCCAGCGGGTGGATCAGCCGCAGTTTCTGCGGTTTCTTGCTGACCGTGATGGTGTCGCCGGGAGCGCAGGTGAAGTGGTTCTGGCCGTCACAGGACACCTGCGGGTAGATCTGCAGGTCCTTGGACACCACGATCTTGAGCTCGCTGTTGCCGTCGACCACGATCGGCCGGCCCGACAAGGTGTGCGGGTACATCGGCACGATGACGATGGCATCGAGCTTGGGGTGCATGATCGGGCCGCCAGCCGACAGCGCATAGGCGGTCGAGCCAGTGGGGGTGGCGACGATCAGGCCGTCGGCCTTCTGGCTGCAGACGAACTGGCCGTCGATATAGATCTCGAACTCGATCATGCGAGTGGACTTGCCCGGGTGCAGCACCACATCGTTCAGCGCATCGCCCTGGCCGATGGCTTCGTGATGGCGACGCACCTCGGCCTGCAGCAGGAAGCGGTTTTCCACCAGGTAGTGGCCGTCGAGCACTTCGGCGACCTTTTCTTCCAGTTCGTCGGGGCGGATGTCGGTAAGGAAGCCCAGGTTGCCACGGTTGATACCCAGCACCGGAATGTTGTGCCGGGCCAGGGCGCGCGCAGCGCCCAGCAGGCTGCCGTCGCCGCCGACGACGATGACCAGGTCGCAGACTTCACCCAGCAGCTTGCGGGTGGAGGTTTGCAGGCCGTGACCGGGCAGCACTTCGGCGATGGTGTCCTCGAGGATCACGTGCAAGTGGCGGTCGAGGAGGAATTTTTTCAGTCGGCGAATGGTGTCGAGCACCTGCGAGCTGCCAAGGCGACCGATGATACCGATATTGCGAAATTGCTCCATGGGGCTCCTGCGAGGCTCTGCGGCGGGTGACGATGCGCCGATTATGGGCGAAACCACCGGGCAGCGGCAAACCGGCTATGCTCGCAGCATGACGCCATTCGCCCAGCTCGACGACCTGCCCCGGCAACTGCAGCGCCCCGCCGTGCGCGACCTGGCCTGGGCGCTGCTGTCGCCGCCCTTGCTCAGTGCCCCGCCCTGCCCCCAGCGCCACCCATTGGCAGGCAGCCTTTGGGCGGATCAACCGCGCCAGCTTGAAGACTGGCTGCGAGCGCTGGATGCCGACGATCGCCCTTTGCAGGACTGGCTGGCGAAATTGGGTAGCGGGCGCCTGGGGCACTATTACGAACGGCTGTGGCAGTTTGCCCTGGGCCAGGCGCCGGGCATCGAACTGCTGGCGGCCAACCTGGCGATCCGCGACGGCGGGCACACCCTGGGTGAGCTGGACGTGGTGCTGCGCGACCGCGACGGGGTGCACCATCTGGAACTGGCCATCAAGCTGTATCTGGGGCCGGAAGGCTCCGGACACGACCCCTGCACCTGGCTGGGGCCGGGCTGCCATGACCGGCTGGGGATCAAGCTTGGGCACCTGGCGAAGCACCAGTTGCCGATGTCGGCGGGGGCACACAGCCGCGTTCTGCTGGCCCGGCTTGGGGTTGGCCAGGTGCAGGCACATGCATGGCTGGGCGGCTACCTGTTTTATCCATGGGCCGGACATGCCGAGCCGCCGGCGGGTGCCAACCCGCAGCATCTGCGCGGGCGTTGGCTGCGGCGGCGGGACTGGGTCATGGCTGAGGGTGAGCGCTGGCAGCCACTGCAAAGGCATGCCTGGCTGGCGCCGGCGCGGGTAGAAGCGGGTGAGTGCTGGCAGGCAGAACAGTTTGCGGCCTGGCTGCATGTGTTGGCACGGCAGGCGCCGGCGCAGTTGCTGGTGCGGCTGAAGCCGGATCCCGACGGTACCTGGCAGGAGGCAGAGCGGGTGTTTCTGGTGGCTGACAGCTGGCCATTTTTGCCCGAGGCATGATGTTGCCTGTACCGGCCCTATCGCCGGCAAGCCAGCTCCCACAGGTACTGCGCAGGCCTCGGGCTCAACGCCGTACCTGTGGGAGCTGGCTTGCCGGCGATGGGGCCAGCACAGACAACACAGTTTTCACAGACCCAGCGCAATGATCTGTTCCCGGTAACCCTTAAAGTGGTACCTGAGCGCCAACAAGAGCGCCATCCCGACCTGATGACGAGGAACGACCATGGTTTCATCCACCCCCGCGACCCCACTACGCGCGCCTGTCGATTGCCCTGCACTGGCTGATGCTGGTGCTGCTGGCAGCCGTCTACGCCTGCATCGAACTGCGCGGCCTGTTCCCCAAGGACAGCGCTGAACGCAACCTGATGAAAGACCTGCATTTCATGCTCGGGCTCAGCGTGTTCGTGCTGGTCTGGCTACGCCTGGCCGTGCGCCTCAGCCGCCCGACCCCGCCGATCCTGCCCAAGCCACCGGCCTGGCAGACCGGCCTGGCGCACCTGATGCATCTGGCGCTGTACCTGATGATGATCGGCTTGCCGCTGGCCGGCTGGCTGATCCTCAGCGCCGCCGACAAGCCGGTGCCGTTCTACGGCCTGGAGCTGCCGCACCTGATCGGCGCGGACCCGGACCTGGCCAAGTTCATCAAAGGCTGGCATGAACGTATCGGCAGTTGGGGCTACTGGCTGATCGGCCTGCATGCACTGGCAGGGCTGTATCACCACTATGTGCAGCGCGACAACACGCTGCTGCGCATGCTGCCTTACAAGTAGCCGCGCCGACCCTGCAGGCCACCGGTATGCACGAAGATCAGGCGAGTGCCGGGCGCGAACAGCCCGGCCTCGACCTGTTCGCGCAGCGCCATCAGCGCCTTGCCAGTGTAGAGTGCTTCGAGAGATACGCCGGTGTGCTGCTCGCAGTGGGCGACGAAGGCTAGCAGCTCATCGTCGAACGTGCCGAAGCCACCCCGGCAAGCATCGTGCAGCTGGTAGCCTTGTCCGCCTGCCAGTGCCGCCACCGTTTCCGCCACGCCATGATCCCTGGGTACGGCCAATGCGCCATGCACGGTGTGCGCACCCGCCTCGGCCATTACCAGCCCGGCCAAGGTGGTACCTGTACCGGCAGCCAGCCACCAGCTGTCATAGTCCGACCAGCCCAATGTCGCGATTTGTGAGCGCGCCTGCTGCAGGATCAGTGCACAGCCTTGGGCACCGGCCAGCCCGCCGCCGCCTTCGGGGATGCAATGCCAACCGGGGTAGTGTGCCTGCCAGGGCTCCCAGAACCCTGGTTCGTTGCGTGCGCGATAGCCGCCATAGCCAAGCCAGTGCAGCTCCATGCCCAGCGCCTGCAGGTCGCGCACCGTGGGCGTGTCCTGGGCGTGGCCGCGCAGCAGGCCGGCGGTGGCAAAGCCGAAGCGCTTGCCGGCGGCGGCAAGCGCGTGCAGGTGGTTGGAATGGTTGCCGCCGAGGCTGATCAAGCCCGGGGCTTTGCTGTTGCCAGCTTGCTGCAGATGATGGCGAAGCTTGAACCACTTGTTGCCGCTGATCAGCGGGTCGATCAGGTCCAGGCGGAGGATCGCGGCTTCAACCCCCCCGTGTTGCAGCCAATGCAGGCTCAGGGGTTGCAGGGGGGCTGGGGGAAGCTCGAGTGCATGCATGCATCGCAGTTTACAGGGAAATCGGGTCGCTTTGCGCCCATCGCCGACAGGCCAGTTCCCACAGGCCTGAAAAGCTACGCGGTACCTGTGGGAGCTGGCTTGCCGGCGATGGGCCGCATAGCGGCCCCGGCATCCTCAAAGCTCAGCCGCCAGTCTCGACCCTTGATTGATCGCCCGCTTGGCATCCAGTTCGGCCGCCACATCAGCCCCGCCTATCAAGTGCACCGACTGCCCCTGCGCCACCAGCCCTTCCTGCAGTTCGCGCAAGGGATCCTGCCCGGCGCAGATCACCACGTTGTCCACCGGCAGCACCTGCGGCTCGCCGTCCGCCACGCGAATATGCAAGCCGGCGTCGTCAATACCCAGGTATTCGACACTGCTCAGCATCTGCACCCGCTTGTTCTTCAGCCCGGTCCGGTGAATCCAGCCGGTGGTCTTGCCCAGGCCATCACCCACCTTGGATTTCTTGCGCTGCAGCAGGAATACCTGACGCGCCGGGGCATGCGGCTCGGCCTTGATCCCGGCCACACCACCGCGCGCTTCAAGATGGCGATCGATGCCCCACTCCTTCCAGAACGCATCACGGTCCTGGCTGGTGGCCACGCCCTGGTGTACCAGGTACTCGGAAACGTCAAAACCGATGCCGCCCGCACCAATCACCGCAACCGCCTTGCCCACCGGCTTGCGCTCGAGCAGCACATCCAGGTAGCTCAGCACCTTGGCATGCTCGACCCCGGGAATGGCCGGGATGCGTGGGGCGATACCGGTGGCCAGGATGATCTCGTCAAAGCCACCGTCTACCAGCGCCTGGACGTCGACACGGGTATTCAGGCGCAGGTTCACGCCCGTGCTGGCCACCTTGTTGCGGAAGTAACGCAGCGTTTCATTGAATTCCTCCTTGCCCGGCACGCGCTTGGCCACGTTGAACTGCCCGCCGATTTCGCTGGCGGCGTCAAACAGAGTCACCGTGTGGCCACGCTCGGCCGCCACCGTGGCCGCAGCCAGGCCGGCCGGGCCTGCGCCGACCACGGCAATACGCTTCACCTGCCGCACAGGCAGGTAGTTGAGTTCGGTTTCATGGCAGGCACGCGGGTTGACCAGGCAGCTGGTCAGCTTGCCGCCGAAGGTGTGATCCAGACAGGCCTGGTTGCAGCCGATGCAGGTGTTGATGTCATCAGCCCGGCCGGCGGCCGCCTTGTTGACGAAATCCGGGTCGGCCAGGAACGGCCGAGCCATCGAAACCATGTCCGCATCACCCTCGGCCAGCACCGCCTCGGCCACCTCGGGGGTGTTGATGCGGTTGGTGGTGATCAACGGAATGCTCACCACGCCGCGCAGCTTGGCGGTAACTTTGCTGAACGCCGCGCGCGGCACCTTGGTGGCGATGGTCGGGATACGCGCTTCGTGCCAGCCGATGCCGGTGTTGATCAGGGTCGCGCCAGCCTGCTCGATGGCCTTGGCCAGCAGCTCGATCTCGTCCCAGGTGCTGCCCCCCTCCACCAGGTCGAGCATCGACAGGCGGAAGATAATGATGAAATTCGGCCCCACCGCGCCACGCACCCGGCTGACGATCTCGACCGCCAGGCGCATGCGGTTCGCATAACTGCCGCCCCAGCGATCGGTACGGTGATTGGTATGGGCAGCGAGGAACTGGTTGATGAAGTAGCCTTCCGAACCCATGATCTCGACGCCGTCATACCCCGCGCGCTGGGCCAGCACCGCGCAATTGACGAAGTCGGCGATCTGCTTCTCGATGCCCGCTTCGTCCAGTTCCTTGGGCTTGAACGGGTTGATCGGTGCCTGGAGCGCACTGGGCGCCACTTGGCGCGGGCTGTAGGCATACCGCCCGGCATGCAGGATCTGCAGGCAGATCTTGCCATCGGCAGCATGTACCGCCTCGGTGACAATGCGGTGCTTGTCGGCCTCTTCTTCGGTGCTGAGCTTGGCCGCACCGGAGTACACCCCACCCTCATCGTTGGGCGCGATACCACCGGTCACCATCAGGCCGACGCCACCACGGGCGCGCTCGGCAAAATACGCCGCCATGCGCTCGAAACCACCGGGGCGTTCTTCCAGGCCGGTATGCATCGAGCCCATGAGCGTACGGTTACGCAAGGTGGTGAAGCCCAGGTCCAGCGGTGCGAGCAGGTGCGGGTAGCGGTCGGCGGCCATGGAAAGGTCCCCAGGTGGCGTGATCACGGAATGCGGGTGCCTCACCGGGCCCCGTCGATTGTCTGTCAGCGACATTAAACAGCCGTTTGAATCTGCTCAATGATCTTAACTCACAAGTTCATGACCCTATCGAACAGCTGGTCGCGCAATTGTGCCGGTGGGGTATCCTTGGTGGCGTCGATAGCAGGTTATGAACAAATGACCTTCCGCTGGCAGACGGTTTGCTCGTACCCTTGTCACGGTTTCAACTGAAATAGACACGGTTCAATGCGAAAACTCCTGGCAAGCGCCTTGGCGCTGGTGATGATCGCCGCCCTTTGCGGCTACGGCTTCTGGACCCAGCAGCGCCCGGAAGGCCACTACCTGTCCGACCTGCGCATCGAGCTGGCACTCAACCATGGGGTGCCAGGTGAGCGCGGCAACCTGCTGGGCGTCGAGCCACTGCTCTACCCCAGTGATTACCAGAACCTGCAGCGCCTGCACCGCAAGCTGGCCGCTTACCTGGAGCAGGCGCGTGCCCACGGGCTGGTCAGCCCACGCACAGTGGTGGTGCTGCCGGAGCACATCGGCACCTGGCTGTGGGCGCGCGGTGAGAAAAACGAGCTTTACCAGGTGACACAAAGCCGCGAGGCCCTGCAATGGCTGGAGCTGAGCAACCCGCTGCGCTACGGCCTGGCCATGCTCGGCAGCGACGGCGACGACTGGCGCGCCGATGCGCACCTGCGCATGAAGGCCGAACAGATGGCGGCGGACTACCAGCAACTGTTCGGCGGCCTGGCCAAGGAGTTCGGCGTTACCTTGGTAGCCGGCTCCATCGTGCTGCCTGCGCCCTATGTGAAACACGGCGTACTGCATGCCGGCCGTGGCCCGCTGTTCAACAGCAGCGTGGTGTTTGCCGGTGACGGCTCGCTGCTGGGCGAGCCCCAGCGCCAGCAGTTCCCCGACAGCGAAATGCGCCGCTACGTTCACGATGGCCGCCAGCACCCGTTGCAGGTCGTGCAAACCCCTGCCGGGCGCCTGGGCGTGCTGGTGGGCAGCGACAGCTGGTACCCGCAGAACCACCAACAGCTGGCACAGCAGTCGGTACAGCTGATTGCCAACCCGGTGTTCCTGACCGGCAAGGGCAGCTGGGACGCGCCGTGGCGTGGCAATCGTCATCAGCAGGCCAGCAACGGGCTTGCCTTGCAGCGCGGCGAAGTCAGCGAGCGCACCGCCTGGCAACGCCTGACCGAGGCAGCCGGAGCCAGCGTCAGCAGCATCAGCGTGTTCATGCGGGGGCAGTTCTGGGAACAGGCCGGTGATGGCCAGGGCTTTGCACGCCAGTCGGGTGAGTTGCTGGCGGGTACGCCAAGCCCCGGCGCCCGCCTGCTGAACCTGTGGTTGTAGGCCCATGCCCCGCCCCCGCGTGCGCCTGGGCGACCTGTCGGTCGGCTTTGTCCAGCCGCTGAGCGAAGCCCTGCTCCAGCTGGGCCATGACCCCGAGCCGCTGCTGCGCCGCTATGGCCTGGACGCGGCACGCCTGGGTACAGCGGGCGCGCGCTTGTCGATCCCCCGCTACATGCACCTGGGCCACGCCGCCATCGAACTGTGCGGGGAGCCTGCGCTGGGCCTGTACATGGGGCGCCTGAGCCGCCTGGCGCATGCCGGCCTGGCCGGGGTCACTGCGGCCCAGGCGCCCACCCTGGGCGAGGCGGCGCGTACCCTGCTGCGCTTCGAGCCGCTGTATGCGGCCAACTACCGTGGGCACTCCAGCTTCCATGAAGATGCCCACGGTGCCTGGCTGCGCTTCTACTCCATCAGCCCTTACAACGCCTACAACCGCTTTGTGGTCGACTCGCTGCTGGCTGGCTGGCTGGCACAACTTGCGGACCTGGCCGGTACGCCGGTGCACGCCGAACGCCTGGAAATAGAATTCGCCGCGCCCGCCTATGTTGCCAGTTACCAGCCCCTGTGCAGCTCACCCGTGCAGTTCAATGCCGACGGCAACCAGCTACGCCTGAGCCAGGCTACGCTGCAGCTGGCCAACCCACGGCATTGCCCGAGCACCTGGCAGCACCTGCTTCAACTTTGCGAGGGCGAGTTGCAGCAGCGCACACGGGTGCGCAGCCTGGGTGAGCGCATCACGCACCTGCTGGGCCCGCTGCTGCATGGTGGCCGTGAACCGGACCTGGAAGAAGTGGCGCTGCACCTGCAACTGCCGACCTGGACGCTACGCCGCAGGCTGGCCGAGGAAGGCACGCGGTTTCGCGACTTGCTCAGCGAGACACGGCGCGACCTCGCCGAAACCTACATCCGCGATACGGAGCTGGCCTTCGGCGAAATTGCCTATCTGTTGGGGTTTGCGTCGGCCGAGGCGTTCCAGCGCGCGTTCAAGCGCTGGACGGGCCTTACGCCGGGGGAGTTCCGCCGCAGCCAGCGGCGGGCGGGCTAAAGCTCGGTGGCGTCGTCAGCCGGTTCCGGGGTGTCCAGTTCGTAAGCCTGGGTTTCGAGTAGTTCTTCCTGGTATTCATCCATGGCCCTGCGTCCTCTTGCTCATTTATCTTGGTCGGTATCGCCTTCAACCTAAGCAGGTAGGGTGAAGAAATGATGACAAGCTTATGAGTGGTAAACGTAGCAGGTGTTCCGGAAGTTATCGCCGCGCGTCTGTTACAGAAGTTGTGTACGTTCCGCACCGGTCGATCAAAGAGAGGGGGAAGCGGCTTCGGCAGGCTGCGCGTCTTGCTGTACCTGAATCGGCGCCGCATCCGCGGGCGGCGCCACAGGCTGCGAGCCTTGGCTGTCATCCACTACTGGCGCCGCTACCGCCTCAGTGGCCGGTGCAGCAGCCTCAGGCACCGGTGCCGCTTCAGGGGCTGGGGCTGGGGCTGGGGCTGGAGCTGGAGCTGGAGCTGGAGCTGGAGCCGCAACAGCCTGCTCGGGCAGGCCGAGGGTCACGGTCGGCTTTTCGGCCTTGGGCGCCTCGGCCTTGGGCTTGTCCACTTTCTTCGGCTTGGGCAGGTAGCTCTCCACCAAAGCGAAATAGCGGTCATAGAACTGCGCCGCCGTCACCGTCTCGCTGGCCACCTTGACCATCGAGTCGTCACTGGAGCCGATCGGCATCGACACCGAACCGAGCACCCCCACACCCAGGCTGGCAGAGGTGTTGGACTTTTTCAGCGCGTAGCGATCCTGCAGGGCGTTGGCGAACATGGTCGAGCGCTGCTCGTCACTCGCGTCCGGTGCGCAGGTGACGTTGAAGCTGATCTGCAGGTGATTGTCGCTGTTCTGCTGAAAGCTCTTGTTACCCACCACCTGGTTGGCGCCGCTGTTGGTGATGATGTAGCCCTGGCTGAGCAAGGCACGCCGGGCGGCCTCGCAAGAGCCGGCGTCGCTCACCGGAAAGCTGCGCGAGTAGGTGCCCGAGTCATCGAAGTTCTCGTGCTCGTAGACGGCGGCCTTTTTCGAAGAGCAACCGCTCACCCCCGCCAGCACCAGGGCCAGCCCGAGCGCACCAAAGACGGAAGATCTGGTCATTGCGAATTCCGGGTATGTCGAGAAGGTGCCTATTGTGCAACACAGCAGGCAGGCACAGGAACCGCTGGTCGGTGAAGAACCTGTCAGGTTGGTGTAAATCCGGGTAAAGACAGAGGATCGCCAGGTGCAGAAACGAAAAAAGCGACCCGAAGGTCGCTTTTTTCGTAGCTTCAAGGCGTTCAAGGGGCCTTGAGGCGAAGATGGCGCAGCGGACGGGACTCGAACCCGCGACCCCCGGCGTGACAGGCCGGTATTCTAACCGACTGAACTACCGCTGCGTATCATTCAGGCTTGCGCCCGATTGAAACCTGGGTCTACCCTTCCGGCGCAGTGGCCTCAGGGCAGGCACAAAAAAAGCGATGACGTGATCGCTTCCTCTGTGTGTGCTTCAAGGTGTTCTAGGGACCTTGAAACGAAGATGGCGCAGCGGACGGGACTCGAACCCGCGACCCCCGGCGTGACAGGCCGGTATTCTAACCGACTGAACTACCGCTGCGTATCGTTCAGGCTTGCGCCCGATTGAAACTGGGATCAGCCAAAGGCAATTTGCCTTGTGGCTTCAGACCGGTGCCAGGCACCCATCTGTTACTTGAAAATGGCGCAGCGGACGGGACTCGAACCCGCGACCCCCGGCGTGACAGGCCGGTATTCTAACCGACTGAACTACCGCTGCGCAGTGCATTCCTCTCCGGCATTCAGCTTCTTGCGAAACCGTTTGCACCAGGAACTCTCAGGAAGTGGTGGGTGATGACGGGATCGAACCGCCGACCCTCTGCTTGTAAGGCAGATGCTCTCCCGGCTGAGCTAATCACCCCGCGATGTTGCTTGTTGCGTTTGCTTCGCTGAGGCCGCGAAATTTACGCAGGTGGCGAAGCTAAGTCAATAGCCCCATTGAATTTTTTTTCAAAAAGACAGGGCAGAGCATCACGCTCAGGTGTAGATCATCTTGCGGGTCATGCCGCCATCGACCACAAACTCCTGGCCGGTGACAAAAGCCGCCTGACGCGACAACAGCCAGGCCACCATGGCCGCAACATCTTCCACGGTCCCTACCCTGCCCGTGGGGTGCTGGGCATGGTCGGCTTCGGTCAACGGCTCGGCACGGCGCTGTGACGGGTCGCGGGCGTCGATCCAGCCCGGGCTCACCGCATTGACGCGGATCTCCGGGGCCAGGCTCATGGCCAGCGCATGGGTCAAGGCCACCAGGCCGCCCTTGCTCGCCGCATAGGCTTCGGTGTCAGGCTCGGACTGGCGCGCCCGGGTGGACGTCAGGTTGACGATCGCCCCATTGTGCGCACGCAGGTACGGCGCACAATGCTTGGCCAGCAGCATCGGGCCGTTGAGATTGACCGCCAGCACGCGGTTCCACTGCGCCAGGCTGAGGCTTTCGAGGGTCTGGTTGTGCGGGTTGGCGATGGCCGCGTTGCACACCAGCGCGTCCAGGCGTCCAAACTGGCCCAGCACCTCGGAGACCCCGGCGCTGACCTGGGCCTCGTCGGCGACATCCATGGTGATGAACCAGGCATTGTCGCCCAGGGCCTTGGCCGCCTTGGCACCACGCGAGCGATCAAGGTCGCTGAGCACCACCTGCCAGCCTTCGCAGATCAGCCACGCGGCAATGCCCAGGCCGATGCCGCGGGCGGCACCGGTTACCAAGGCTACCCGGCCGTTGTGGCCGGGCACAGCGCCGCCGATCTCCATCACAGCGCGGCCAGCCCACGCGCCAGGTCGGCCTGCAGGTCGGCCACGTCTTCCAGGCCCACGGCAACGCGGATCAGGCTGTCGCGGATACCTGCGGCTTCTCGCTCCTGCGGCGACAGGCGGCCGTGGGAGGTGGTAGCCGGGTGGGCGATGGTGGTCTTGCTGTCACCCAGGTTGGTGGTGATCGAAATTACCCGGGTAGCGTCGATGAAGCGCCAGGCGCCTTCCTTGCCACCCTTGACCTCGAAGCTGACCACCGCACCAAAACCACTCATCTGGCGCTTGGCCAGTTCGTGCTGCGGGTGGCTCGGCAGGCCGGCGTAATGCACCTTTTCCACGCCATCCTGCTGCTCCAGCCATTCAGCCAGCGCCTGGGCGCTTTCGCAGTGCGCGCGCATGCGCAAGCGCAGGGTTTCAAGCCCCTTGGTGAAGATCCAGGCGTTGAATGGGCTGAGGGTGGGGCCTGCGGTACGCAGGAAGCCCACCACTTCTTTCATCTGCTCGGCACGGCCGGCAACCACGCCGCCCATGCAGCGACCCTGGCCGTCGATGAACTTGGTGGCCGAATGGAACACGATGTCGGCGCCCAGTTTCAGCGGCTGCTGCAGCGCCGGGGTGCTGAAACAGTTGTCGACCACCAGCATGGCCCCACGAGCATGGGCAATTTCGCTGAGGGCGGTGATATCGACCAGCTCGGCCAGCGGATTGGATGGCGACTCGACGATCAGCAGCTTGGTATTGGCCTTTATGGCCTGTTCCCAGCCACCGAGGTCGACCAGAGGCACATAGTCCACCTGCAGGCCGAAGCGCTTGAAGTATTTTTCGAACAGGCTGATGGTCGAGCCGAAGACGCTTTGCGACACCAGCACATGGTCGCCGGCACTGCACAGCGACATCACCACGGCCAGAATCGCCGCCATGCCGGTGGAGGTGCCCACGGCCTGCTCGGCGCCTTCCATGGCCGCCAGCCGCTCCTCGAAGGCGCGTACGGACGGGTTGGTGTAGCGCGAGTAGACGTTGCCCGGCGTTTCACCGGCAAAGCGCGCAGCAGCATCGGCTGCCGTGCGGAACACATAGCTGGAGGTCAGGAACAGCGCTTCGCTGTGCTCGCCCTCCGGTGTACGGTTTTGACCGGCGCGTACCGCCAGGGTGTCGAATCCGACACCCTCGAGGTCGCTGTCCAGTCGCCCGGCATCCCATTGATCCGTCATGCCGTCGCTCCCTGAATCAGTTGTTGTAGAGGTCGATGATCGCGCTGACCGCCTGGTGCTTGACCTTGGCCAGGTCATTACGGGCCTGCTCGATACGCTCGAGGTAGGCTTCGTCGATATCGCCGGTGACGTACTCACCGTTGAATACCGCGCAATCGAAGTGATCGATCTTGATCTTGCCGCCACCGACCGAATCGATCAGGTCCGGGAGGTCCTGGTAGATCAGCCAGTCGGCGCCGATCAACTCGGCCACCTGGTCGGTGGTACGGTTGTGGGCGATCAGTTCGTGAACACTCGGCATGTCGATGCCGTAGACGTTGGGGTAGCGTACAGCCGGGGCTGCGGAGCAGAAGTAGACATTCTTGGCGCCAGCTTCACGGGCCATCTGGATGATCTGCTTGCAGGTGGTGCCGCGCACGATCGAGTCGTCCACCAGCATCACGTTCTTGCCGCGGAATTCCAGCTCGATGGCGTTGAGCTTCTGGCGCACCGATTTCTTGCGCGCGGCCTGGCCGGGCATGATGAAGGTACGGCCGATGTAGCGGTTCTTGACGAAGCCTTCGCGGAACTTCACGCCCAGGCGATTGGCCAGCTCCAGCGCGGCCGTGCGGCTGGTGTCCGGGATCGGGATAACCACGTCGATATCATGCTCGGGGCGCTCGCGCATGATCTTGTCGGCCAGCTTTTCACCCATGCGCAGACGGGCCTTGTACACCGAGATGCCATCGATGATCGAGTCCGGGCGCGCCAGGTACACGTGCTCGAAGATGCACGGCTGCAGTTTTGGCGCTTCGGCGCACTGCTTGGTGAACAGCTGGCCGCCTTCGGTGATGTACACCGCTTCGCCCGGGGCCAGGTCGCGGATCAGGGTAAAGCCGAGCACGTCGAGGGCCACGCTTTCGGAGGCGATCATGTACTCCACGCCTTCGTCGGTGTGGCGCTGGCCGAACACCACCGGGCGGATGCCGTTAGGGTCACGGAAACCGACGATGCCGTAGCCGGTGATCATCGCCACCACGGCGTAACCGCCGACGCAGCGGCTGTGCACGTGGGAAACTGCAGCGAATACGTCTTCCTCGGTGGGCTGCAGCTTGCCGCGCACCGCCAGCTCATGGGCGAACACGTTCAGCAGCACTTCCGAGTCGGAGTTGGTGTTGACGTGGCGCAGGTCGGACTCGTAGATCTCCTTGGCCAGCTGCTCGACGTTGGTCAGGTTGCCGTTGTGTGCCAGGGTGATGCCATACGGAGAGTTGACATAGAACGGCTGGGCCTCGGCCGAGGTCGAGCTGCCCGCAGTCGGGTAGCGCACGTGGCCGATGCCGATGCTGCCGACCAGGCGCTGCATGTGGCGCTGCTGGAACACATCGCGCACCAGGCCATTATCCTTGCGCAGGAACAACCGGCCGTCATGGCTGGTCACGATACCGGCAGCGTCCTGGCCGCGGTGCTGGAGGACCGTAAGCGCGTCATACAGCGCCTGATTGACGTTCGACTTACCGACGATACCGACGATGCCACACATGCGACGCAACCCCTACTTTGACGAAACTTGAGTGAATAGCGCTCAGGGCTTAGCAGGCCCGAGCAACTGTTCCTTGAACGGAAGATCAGCGGGAGCGCTGATCAGTCCACCGGGCGTCCATTGGCCGGTAAAACCCAGGATCAGGTTTTTCGACCAGTCGGCGACCAGGAGAAATTGTGGTATCAGGCGTGATTCCTGCCACCAGGTATCTTGTTGCACCGGCCCCAGGCTGATCAGGCCTATGGCCACCACCACCAGCAAAGCCCCGCGCGCGGCACCGAATGCCATGCCCAGGAAACGATCGGTGCCGGACAATCCGGTCACGCGGATCAGCTCGCCGACCAGGAAGTTGACCATGGCCCCCACCAGCAAGGTGGCGACGAAAAGAATGGCGCAGCCAGCGATGACGCGCATCGATGGCGTCTGGATATAGCTCTCAAGATACACCGAGAGCGAACCGCCGAACATCCAGGCAACCGCACCGGCAATGATCCAGATGAGCAAGGACAAAGCCTCTTTGACGAAGCCGCGCTTGAGACTGATCAGTGTGGAGACGGCGATGATCGCGATGATCGCCCAATCAACCAGGGTAAATGCCACGGTGCTGCCTGCAGACGTTTGAGGCGGCGCATTTTACCAGAGCGCAGGGCTGGGAGTAAGCGGAATGTCAGCTGGATTGGTGTTTGCTTCATCGCCGGCAAGCCAGCTCCGACAGGGATCGCGCAAGCTTCTGGAATCAGGGGAAAACAGCTGCTTCCACCGGGATTGCACATGACTTGAGGCCGATGCGGTCGAGGTGGGAGCTGGCTTGCCGGTGATGGGCGGCATAGCCGCCCCGCGGCTATCAGCTGCGCTCGGGCTGGAAGCGCACGACAAAGCCCTTGAGACTGTTCTGGCGGTTGACCGCATCACGCACGCGCTCGGCCTCGGCCCGCTCGATCAGCGGCCCGACGTACACCCGGTTCATGCCACCCGCCGAACGGATATAGGCGTTGTAACCCTGGCTACGCAAGGTCTGCTGGAGTTTTTCTGCCCCTGCACGGTTGGACAGGCTGGCCAACTGGATAGACCAGCTGACCGGCAAGCCATTGACATCGATCTTCGAGGGCGCTGCAGCCTTGGCCTCGACTTTAGCTGCAGGTGCCGACGCCTGCGGCTTGACCGGTTGGGCCTGGGCCTGGGCCTGGGCCTGGGCCTGAGCCTGCGGCGACGGCGTGATCGGCTGGCTGGGGGGGCTGGCCGGTGCCGTCGACTCGTTGACCACCACCGGCGCCGGTTGCGGTTCTTCCGGAATCACCTGTGGCTCAGGCACGGCGACCGGCTCTACCTTCACTTCCGGCAAGCTGGGCATGGCCGGTGCCTGCGGGGCCTCGACGTGCACCTGGCGCATCTCGTCCTCGCGGGTGAACAGCATGGGCAGGAAAATCACCGCCAGCGCCACCAGCACCAGCGCACCCACCATGCGCTGTTTAATCCCTTTATCCAGCACTGCCATCTACTCCACCCTCATGGGCGTGCCGCTCCAGCCATTCCAGCGCCTGGGCAACACAGAAAAACGAACCGAACAGCAGGATCTGGTCATCCGCCGTCGCCTGCGCGCATTGCCCCTCAAGGGCGGCGTCGACACTGGCATAAGACTTCACTGCGGCGCCGAGGTTCGTCAAGGCCGTAGCCAGTTCTGCAGCCGGGCGGCTACGCGGGGTATCCAGCGGCGCCACGGCCCAGTGGTCGACCAGACCCTGCAGCGGCGCGACAACACCGCCCAGGTCCTTGTCCGCCAGCAGGCCGAACACCGCCAGGCGGCGCCCCTTGAGCGGCCGGGCTGCCAGGCGTCGGGCCAGGTACTGCGCAGCATGGGGGTTATGCCCCACATCCAGCAGCAGCTCCACCCGCTTGCCCTGCCAGCTCAGCACACGGCGGTCGAGGCGACCGGTGATGCGGGTATCCAGCAGCGCCTGGCGAACCTGCCCTGCGTCCCAAGGCAGGCCCATCAACAGGTAAGCCTGCAAAGCCAGGGTAGCGTTTTCCATGGGCAGATCGAGCAGCGGCAGGCCGCCTAGTTCGACTTGCGCGCCATCGGCTGCAGTGCCGCGCCAGCTCCAGCTGCCATCGGTGCTGCTCAGGTCGAAATCACGCCCGCGCAGGAACAACGGCGCGGCCAGGTCGGCAGCCTTGTCCAGCAACGGCTGCGGCGGATCCAGGTCACCGCACAACGCAGGCTTGCCCTGGCGGAAGATGCCGGCCTTCTCGAAGGCCACCCGTTCGCGGGTATCGCCCAGGTAATCGACATGGTCGACGCCGATACTGGTCACCAGTGCCAGGTCGGCATCCACCACATTGACGGTGTCCAGGCGACCACCAAGGCCCACTTCCAGCACCACGGCATCCAGCTGCGACTGGTAGAACAACCAGAACGCGGCCAGAGTGCCCATCTCGAAGTAGGTCAGGGAAATTTCGCCCCGCGCCGCCTCGACGGCGGCAAAGGCGTCGCACAGTTGCTGATCGCTGGCCTCTTGACCCTCGATCAGCACCCGTTCGTTGTAACGCAACAGGTGCGGCGAGCTGTACACGCCAACCTTCAGCCCCTGGGCACGCAACAGCGAGGCTACGAAGGCGCAGGTGGAACCCTTGCCGTTGGTGCCGGTTACCGTCACCACGCGTGGCGCCAGCTTGCCCAGCGCCAGCCGGGCAAGCACCTTCTGCGACCGCTCCAGGCCCATGTCGATGGCCGAGGGGTGCAATTGCTCGAGGTAGGCGAGCCATTCGCCCAGGGATCGTTGTTTCATCACGCGACGGCAGCCGCCTCACGCGCTTGCTCCGGGGTTTCCTGGCCGGTCATCTGCGCCAGCAGGCGGGCCAGACGCGGGCGCAGTTCGCCACGGGAGATGATCAGGTCGATGGCGCCGTGCTCCAGCAGGAACTCGCTGCGCTGGAAGCCTTCTGGCAGCTTCTCGCGCACGGTCTGCTCGATCACCCGCGGGCCGGCGAAGCCGATCAGTGCCTTCGGCTCACCGACGATAACGTCGCCGAGCATTGCCAGGCTGGCGGAAACACCGCCGTACACCGGGTCGGTCAGCACCGAGATGAACGGGATGCCTTCCTCGCGCAAGCGCGCCAGCACGGCAGAGGTCTTGGCCATCTGCATCAGCGAGATCAGCGCTTCCTGCATGCGTGCACCGCCAGAGGCGGAGAAGCAGATCATCGGGCAGCGGTTTTCCAGCGCGTAGTTGGCAGCACGCACGAAACGCTCGCCGACGATGGCGCCCATGGAACCCCCCATGAACGAGAACTCGAAGGCGCTGACCACGATCGGCATGCCCATCAGGGTGCCGCTCATGGAGATCAGCGCGTCTTTCTCGCCGGTCTGCTTTTGCGCGCCGGTCAGGCGGTCCTTGTACTTCTTGCCATCACGGAACTTCAGGCGGTCGACCGGCTCCAGGTCAGCGCCCAGCTCGGCACGGCCTTCGGCGTCGAGGAAGATGTCGATACGCGCGCGTGCACCGATGCGCATGTGGTGGTTGCACTTGGGGCAGACATCCAGGGTCTTTTCCAGCTCCGGACGATACAGCACGGCCTCGCAGGCCGGGCACTTGTGCCACAGGCCTTCTGGCACCGAGCTCTTCTTCACCTCGGAACGCATGATCGAAGGGATCAGTTTGTCGACTAACCAGTTGCTCATGCTTTCTTTCTCCAGTATTGGCAGGCGGGGGACCGGTGTCGCCGGCCCTGCCCTTGAGCTCAAAATCTTATGGAACGTTGCTGGACCGGCCGCGAGACTTCCCGCGCGCCACTCCAGCGCTAATGTGTTGTTTTGCCGTCAGATGTACTGACGACTGCCGCGCAGGGCTGCGAAAGTTATGGACGATGGCGCGCAGCCAGCCGTCACATCTGCCATCACGCCTGTTTCACCGCACGCATGAAGGCTTCGATTTTAGCCGCATCCTTGATGCCCTTGGCCTGTTCGACGCCGCCGCTGACATCCACCGCGTAAGGCTGCACCTGGGCAATGGCCCGACCGACGTTATCGGCCGACAGCCCGCCGGCGAGGATGACTGGCTTGCTCAGGCGCGCCGGCACCAATGACCAGTCGAAGGCTTCACCGGTTCCCCCGGGTACGCCCTTCACGTAGGTGTCCAGCAAAATACCGCGGGCACCCGAATAGGTTTTGCAGGCTGCTTCCAGGTCGTCGCCCGGGCGTACGCGCAAGGCCTTGATCCAGGGGCGGTGGAAACCCTCGCAGTCCTGCGGGGCTTCATCGCCGTGGAACTGTAGCAGGTCCAGCGGCACCACTTCGAGGATCTCGTTCAGCTCGCAACGCGTGGCGTTGACGAACAGCCCGACCGTGGTCACGAACGGCGGCAGCTCGGCGATGATCGCCCGAGCCTGGAGCACGTCCACAGCCCGGGGGCTCCTGGCATAGAAGACGAAGCCGATGGCATCGGCACCCGCTTCGGCAGCGGCCAGTGCGTCCTCGATGCGGGTGATCCCGCAAATCTTGGTGCGTACATTGCTCATGGACAGCGAACCCTGCTGGTTACGGTGAAAGGCCGGATGTTAGCAAATGACTTTAGCGCCCGTCAGTCAGCCAACGCCTCGAAACCGGTCAGAAAGTGTGGGCCAATGTAACGCTGGGGCAGCGCGAACTCCTCCGGGTACTCCACCTGCACCAGATACAGCCCGTAAGGATGTGCGGTCACCCCGCCTTCGCTGCGGTTGCGCCCTTCCAGCACCTCGCGCGCCCAGGTAACCGGGCGCTCGCCGGCACCAATGGCCATCAGCACCCCGGCAATGTTGCGCACCATGTGGTGCAGGAAGGCGGTGGCGCGCACGTCCAGCACGATCATCTGGCCATGGCGGGTAACGCGCAGGTGGTAAATGTGCTTGATTGGCGACTTGGCCTGGCACTGGCTGGCGCGGAAGGCGCTGAAGTCGTGGGTGCCGAGCAGGAACTGCGCGGCTTCGGCCATGCGCTCGACGTCCAGTGGACGGTGGTTCCAGGTAACTTCCTCGGCCAGGTGCGCCGGGCGGATCGGGTCGTTGTAGATGACGTAGCGGTAGCGCCGGGCACAGGCCTTGAAGCGGGCATGGAAGTCGGCCGACATCGGCCGCGACCAGACCACGCTGATGTCGTGCGGCAGGTTGAAGTTGGTGCCCATGGTCCAGGCGCGTTCGTCGCGCACGGCGCGGGTGTCGAAGTGCACGATCTGCCCGCAGCCGTGTACGCCGGCATCGGTACGCCCGGCGCAGACCACCGCGATTGGCTCGTTGGCCACCGTGGACAGCGCCTGCTCCAGCGCTTGCTGCACGCTCGGCACACCGCTGGCCTGGCGCTGCCAGCCGCGGTAACGCGCGCCCTTGTATTCCACGCCCAGGGCGATACGGGAGTAGCCTTCGGCCGCAGATTCGGTGGCGGCGCTGTCGATGATGTCCAAGAGCATGAAACCTGTGGGGTGTACGGAATGGCGGGGATTATAACGACAACGGCAGCCGCGTAGGGCTGCCGTTGAAGGTGTATCGCGTTCCAGGACCTCGATCAGACCAGTCGAGACAACATGTCCTCGGCTTCCTGACGCTGGGTGTCGTCGCCGTCCTTGACTACCTCATCAAGGATGTCGCGCGCGCCCTGGTTGTCACCCATGTCGATATAGGCACGGGCCAGGTCGAGCTTGGTGGCCACTTCATCACTGCCGGAGAAGAAGTCGAAGTCGAGGTCGTCCAGCGGCTCTGGCTCCGGCTGTGCAGCCGCATCCTCGCTGGTGAAGTGCGGCTCCAGCGACGGCGACTCGAGGCTCTGCGACAGTTTGTCCAGCTCGGCGTTGACGTCGTCCAGCTCCGAAGCGAAGCTCTTGGCGGCTGGCGAGTCATCTTCCAGCGACAACGACAGGTCGAAGTCTGACGGCAGGTCGAAATCGGAGATCGGGTCGAACGCCGGCACGCTGTCGAAGGCATCCAGCTCCGCAGCGACATCCACCGGGGTCTCTGCCACTGCTTGCGGGGCAGCCGGGGTGACAGGCTCGGTGATATCGAGGTCGAAATCGGACAGGTCCACAGCAGGCTGGGGCTCGGCCTGGGCCAGCATGGCCTCGAAGTCTGCATCGGCCTCAGCCTGCAGCTCGGCGTCCACGGCAAACGGTTCTTCTTCAGGCTGCGCCTCTTCCAGCGAAGGCTCATCCAGTACCGGTTCGTCGGGCTCGGGCGCCTGCGCCAGCGGCTCGTCCAGCAGCGGTGCTGCCAGCGGGTCCTCTTCGGGCAGGTCTTCACCCAGGCTCAAGTCAAAGGCGCTGTCCAGGTCCTGCTCGTCCAGGCCTGGCTCATCGAGGGTCGACACTTCGTCGAAGGCATCCAGTTCAGCCTCCGGCTCGAGTGCTGCCTCAGGCTCCGCTTGCGCTACAACATCCGGCTCGGGCTCGAATTCCGGCACTTCTTCAGGCACAACGTCAGCCACCGCTGGCGCTTCAGGCTGATCCTGCAGCAGGCCCTGCACGTACTGCTCATCCATTTCGGCAGCCAGCGCCGCCGCACCCAGGCCGGCTGCGGCCAGGCTGAGCATCGCCGGGTAGCGTTCCTTCAGCCCGGCGACTTCTGCAGCATTCTGCTCGGTTGCCGGCAGCTTGCGCTCCTGCTCGACGAACGCGCTCTGGTCACCTTGGCGGGCGTACACGTCCATCAGCTTCAGGCGCAGGTCATCACGCTGCGGCGCTGCGGCCACGGCGGGCTCCAGCAGCTCGGTAGCGCGGTTCAGGCGGCCTTCGGCCAGGCATTGATCGACCTCCGCCAGCAAACCGGGGTACGGATCTGTTTCAGGCTCGGGCAGCGGTTCGGCGACTGGCGCAGCCGCTTTTTCTGCAGCAACGGCAGCGGCGGCCGACGCGGCCACCACGGCTGGCGACAGGGTGACGCTGGGCTCCGAGACTTCAACGCCATCAAGGCTATCGGTATCGGTGTCAAAGCCCGTGCCTTGCTCTTCTTCCAGTGCCCGCGCCATCCGCAAGTGTTTCTCGGCCTCTTGCTGGGCCTTGCGCTTGCGCGCCAGCAGCCACAGCAGCAGGGCCAGTACCAGAAGGGTAGAACCGGCAATCAGCCAGAGCAGCCACGGGTTGCCGAGGATCTGCTGGAGTGCGCTGTCCGGCTGGCTGGCAGGCGCTGGCGCGGCAGCAGGTGCCGACTCGGGCGCGGTGTCGACGGCAGCGGGCGCTGGCTCGACCGAAGGCTGCGCAGCGGCGGCTGGCTGGCTCACAGCAGCGGCAGCCGTTGCCGGGGTGGCTGCGCCCTGCCCTTCGAGGCGCGCGAGCTGGTTGTTTTTCAGCTCGATCAGACGCTGCAGCTTGTCCAGCTGGCTCTGCAGGTCGGACATGCGGCTTTGCAGTTCTTCGTTGTCACGGCGGCTGGTGTCCAGACTTTCCTGGGCCAAGGCCAGCTTGTCGCTGAGGGCTTTGGTCTGACCGCCACTGGCCTGGTTGCCCGGGCTGACCAGGCGCAGGTTGTCACCTTGGGCGATAACCGACGGCGCGGCCTCGGCGGCGCCACGGCGGGTGGCGTCCAGCTGGCGGGCACGCGGGCCCAGGCGGCGGCCTTCACGCCAGGCGGCATACTGTTCGGCCACCTCGCTGTTGGCCTCTCCCTGCGCGATGTTCTGGACCTGCTGCTGGTCGGGCAGGCGCAGTACCTGGCCAACCTTCAGCTGGTTGATGTTGTTGCCGATGAATGCGTCCGGGTTCAGCGCCTGGATGGCGATCATGGTCTGCTGGATCGAGCCACCCTGGGTGTTGCGCGCGGCAATCTGCCACAAGGTGTCGCGGCGCTGGGTGGTGTAACTGCTGGCACCGGTGACCGCCGAGGCAACGTTGCCGGCCGCCTGCTTGTCGCCCTGGGCCCTGGCCTGGTCGAGCAGTACGCTGTAGTCACGCAGCAGACGGCCTTGCGGCCACATTACCTGGACCAGGAATTTGACCACTGGCCCCGGCAGCGGTTGGCTGGAGGTCACCCGCAGCACGCTTCTGCCGTTGGGGTTGATCACTGGTGTGAAGGTCAGGTCTTCGAGGTAGGTCGGAAACGCCACCCCGGCCTTGCTGAACTCTTCCGGGGGCGCCAGGCTCGGCGCTACTTCGGCCGCCTTGAGGTCGCGCACGTCGAGCAATTCGATCTCGGCGTCCAGCGGCTGATTCTGTGCCGACTTCAGGGTCAGCTCCCCCAAGCCCAGGGCATTCGCCATGCCAGACGACAGCGCGGATGCTGCAGCCATGGCCAGAACCAGTTTGCGAATTCGAAGCATGACCTCTTCCCTTGTATGAATCGTCCCGAAACCTGCATGCGGAGCAGGACAAATATGCTCGCCAGTATCTTTTACGGCATGTGTTTAATCAACAATTGTGCCACTTGCACGGCATTGAGCGCGGCGCCTTTGCGCACGTTGTCGGTGGTGAGCCAGAGGTTGAGCTGCTGGTCTTCATCAACACCGTGACGTACACGACCAACATAGACCACGTCTTGGCCCACTGCGTCACCTACCGGGGTCGGATAATCATCACGCTCCACCAGCTCGAGGCTGTCAGCCGCCTCCAGGGCCTGGTTGACGGCGTCCAGGTCGACCGGGCGACGGCTTTCTACGGCCACACTGAAGCTATCGCCGAAAAACACCGGGACTTGAACGCAGCTCACGGAAATCTTCAGCTCAGGCAAGTCCAGCAGCACGCGCAGCTCGCTGACCAGGCGGCGCTCCAGCAGCGTGTGGCCCTGCTCATCGGCTGCGCCGACCTGGGCCAGCAGGTTGAACGCCACCTGACGGTCGAAGAAACGCGGCTCAAGCGGGCGGGCATTGAGCAGTTCGGCGGTTTGCCGGGCAAGTTCGCTGACCGCTTCGCGGCCTTGTGCAGACACCGCCAGCGCGGCCATCACCTGCACCCGCTCGATGTCCAGCAGGCTTTTAAGCGGCGCCAGCGCCACGGCCAGGGCAACGGCGGCCGAGCATGGGCTGACAATGCGTGCCGGCAGTGCCAGGCCGGCCAGGCGTTCGGCGTTGGCTTCGGGCACCAGTGCCAGGGCATCGTCCAGGCCACCGGACAGGTCGATGACCGAGCAGCCGGCCTGCAGCGCCTTGCCGGCGAAGCTGCGGCTGACAGCGGCGCCGGTGGCGAAGAAGGCCAGCTTGACCTGGGCGAAGTCGAAGCTGTCGACTTCACGCACCTTGAGCTTTTTGCCGGCGAACATGACGCTGCTGCCTGCCGATTCCATGCTGGCCAGCAGGTGCAGGGTGCCGACCGGGAACGCCAGTTCTTCGAGGACCTGTACCAGGGTTTCACCGACGCTGCCGGTGGCGCCGACGACGGCGATATCGAATGTTGGGTTCATGCGGGCTGCCTCTGGCGAAACGGGAGCGGCACTTTACTCGGATTGTTGGGGCGAGGCCAATGCCGTCTATGCGCTTCTCGTATCGGCCTCGATGAACATTTGCGGATATAAAAAAACCCGCGCTGTCGCCAGCACGGGTTTTCGGTCACAGCAGAACGATCAACGCTCCAGCAGGATCCGCAGCATGCGGCGCAGCGGTTCGGCGGCACCCCACAGCAGCTGGTCGCCCACGGTGAACGCACCCAGGTACTGCGAACCCATGTTCAGCTTGCGCAAACGGCCAACCGGTACGTTCAGGGTACCGGTGACGTTGGTCGGGCTCAGTTCCTGCATGCTGATTTCACGCTGGTTCGGCACCAGCTTCACCCAAGGGTTGTGCTGGCTGATCATGCCTTCGATATCGGCGATCGGCACGTCCTTGTTCAGCTTGATGGTCAGCGCCTGGCTATGGCAACGCATGGCGCCGATGCGCACGCAGATACCATCGACCGGGATCGGGCTCTTGAAGCGGCCGAGGATCTTGTTGGTCTCGGCCTGGGCCTTCCATTCTTCGCGGCTCTGGCCGTTTGGCAGCTCCTTGTCGATCCAAGGGATCAGGCTGCCCGCCAGCGGCACACCGAAGTTCTCGGTCGGGTACGCCTCGCTGCGCATCGCTTCGGCCACCTTGCGGTCGATGTCGAGGATGGCGCTGGCCGGGTTGGCCAGGTCTTCGGCGACGGCCGCGTGGGTGGCGCCCATCTGCTTGATCAGCTCGCGCATGTTCTGCGCACCGGCACCCGAAGCTGCCTGGTAGGTCATGGCGCTCATCCACTCGACCAGGCCGGCTTCGAACAGGCCGCCCAGGCCCATCAGCATCAGGCTGACGGTGCAGTTGCCGCCGATGTAATTCCTGGTACCGGCGTCCAGCTGCTGGTCGATGACCTTGCGGTTGACCGGGTCGAGGATGATCACTGCGTCATCCTGCATGCGCAGGGACGAAGCAGCGTCGATCCAGTAGCCCTGCCAACCGGCTTCACGCAGCTTGGGGAACACCTCGTTGGTGTAGTCGCCGCCCTGGCAGGTCAGGATCACGTCGAGGGTCTTGAGTTCTTCAATCGAATAAGCGTCCTTGAGCGGCGCTGTATCCTTGCCGACGTTGGGGCCTTGGCCACCGACATTGGAAGTAGTGAAGAACACCGGCTCGATGAGGTCGAAATCCTGCTCCTCCAGCATCCGCTGCATGAGCACGGAACCGACCATACCGCGCCAACCGATCAGACCTACACGTTTCATCGCAACTACACCTTTGCTAAAAGTGGGCCGCCACCAGGAATTTGGGGTGGCGGGCCAGAGAGATTACAGATTCCGCAGCGCTGCGACTACTGCGTCGCCCATTTCCTGCGTACCTACTTTACGGCAGCCTTCCGAGAAGATGTCGCCGGTGCGCAGGCCCTGGTCCAGGACCAGGCTTACCGCCTTCTCGATGGCATCGGCGGCAGCCGTCTGGTTGAAGCTGTAGCGCAGCATCATCGACACCGACAGGATGGTCGCCAGCGGGTTGGCGATGCCAAGGCCGGCGATGTCCGGCGCCGAGCCGTGGCACGGCTCGTACATGCCCTTGTTGTCGGCATCCAGCGACGCCGAAGGCAGCATGCCGATGGAACCGGTCAGCATGGAAGCTTCATCCGACAGAATGTCACCGAACATGTTGTCGGTCACCATCACGTCGAACTGCTTGGGTGCACGTACCAGCTGCATGGCAGCGTTGTCGACGTACATGTGGCTCAGCTCGACATCCGGGTAGTCCTTGGCCACCTCTTCGACCACTTCACGCCACAGCTGGCTGGAAGCCAGGACGTTGGCCTTGTCCACCGAGCACAGCTTCTTGCCACGTACCCGGGCCATGTCGAAGCCGACACGGGCAATGCGGCGCACTTCGCTTTCGCTGTACGGCAGGGTGTCATAAGCCTGGCGCTCGCCACCTTCCAGCTCGCGCTGGCCACGCGGGGCACCAAAGTAGATGCCGCCGGTCAGCTCGCGGACGATGAGGATGTCCAGGCCGGCGACGATTTCCGGCTTCAGCGACGAGGCATCGGCCAGTTGCGGGTAGAGGATGGCCGGGCGCAGGTTGGCGAACAGACCCAGTTGCGAACGGATTTTCAGCAGGCCGCGCTCCGGGCGGATATCACGCTCGATCTTGTCCCACTTCGGCCCACCCACGGCGCCCAGCAGCACGGCATCGGCCTTGCGCGCACGCTCCAGGGTTTCGTCGGCCAGCGGCACGCCGTGCTTGTCAATGGCAGCGCCGCCGATCACGTCGTGCTGCAGGTTGAAACCGAGCTGGAACTTGTCATTGGCCAGGTCCAGCACCTTGACCGCTTCGGCCATGATTTCCGGGCCGATACCATCACCTGGGAGAATCAGAATCTGCTTGCTCATGCTTTCCTCTATTCATTCACGCGGTGCGGCCATGCGGGCCCCACCGAAAGGTTCTTAACGCTCTGCCCACAACACCAGCACGTCGGTGCTGAACGAGCCATCGGCCTCGATCTGGTAATACTGCCGTACTTCTTCACCCATCGCTTGCTGCAATTGGCGAATGGCCATGCGCATCGGCTCGGGCGTACGCATGCGCTCGACCCAGGTGCTCCACTCAAGGCGCAACGGCTGGCGGGTGTGACTGCGCACATGCAGGCCGGCTTCGCTGACCTGGCGCTGCCATTGGGCGGCGGAGTAGTCGCGCACGTGGCTGGTGTCGCGCAGCACTTCGACCGTTTGCAGGTAGGTGTCGAGCAGCGGGCTGCCGGGTGACATCACATCGATGAACGCCGCCACGCCACCAGGCTTGAGCACCCGACGCACTTCGCGCAGGGCCAGGCCCAGGTCGCTCCAGTGGTGGGCGGAGTAGCGGCTGAAGACGAAGTCGAACGCGCCATCGGCGAACGGCAGGCGCTCGGCCGCGCCGCGCTCGGTGGTGATATTGGCCAGGCCGCGCTCGCTGGCGGCGCTGGCGACCACGTCGAGCATGGCTTGCGAGAGGTCGTAGGCGACCACTTCGGCGACCAGCGGGGCGACGTGGAAGCTGACATGACCGGCACCGCAGCCCAGGTCCAGCACGCGGGCATGGCCCTGGCCTGCCAGCTCGGCTTGCAGCAGGGCAAATTCACTGCCCTGGGCGTGCACGGCGCTGCTGAGGTAGGCGCTGGCCTGTTCGCCGAACTGGCGCTGGACCACATCGGTGTGCTGGGTGCTGGTCATGGCTAAATCCTTTGGTATTTTTTGTTGCCTGTGTCGGCCCTATCGCCGGCAAGCCAGCTCCCACAAAGAACCCACAGTATTAAGACCTGTTGTATTCCTGGGGGAGCGGGTTTACCCGCGAAGAGGCCGGCACAGCCAGTACAAATGCCGGCTATATCAATCAGGCATCACGGAACAGCCAAGGCTGGCTGGCGCGGTGCTTGCCCTCGAAGGCCTTGATCGCATCGCCGTCCTGCAAGGTAAGGCCGATATCGTCCAGGCCATTGAGCAGGCAGTGCTTGCGGAACGCGTCGATTTCGAAGTGCAGCACCTTGCCATCCGGGCGGGTCACTGCCTGCGCCTGCAGGTCAATGGTCAGCTGGTAACCCGGGTTGGCCTCGACCTGCTTGAACAGCTCGTCCACTTCCTCATCGCTGAGGATGATCGGCAGCAAACCGTTCTTGAAGCTGTTGTTGAAGAAGATGTCGGCAAAGCTTGGCGCGATCACGCTACGGAAGCCGTACTCGTCCAGGGCCCACGGGGCATGCTCGCGGCTGGAACCGCAACCGAAGTTCTCCCGCGCCAGCAATACACTGGCACCCTGATAACGCTCGTGGTTGAGCACAAACTCATTGTTCAACGGGCGTTTGCTGTTGTCCTGATAGGGCTGCCCCACGTCCAGGTAACGCCATTCGTCGAACAGGTTGGGGCCAAAGCCGGTGCGCTTGATCGACTTCAGAAACTGCTTGGGGATGATCTGGTCGGTGTCGACGTTGGCACGGTCCAACGGCGCGACGAGGCCAGTGTGCTGGGTAAAGGCTTTCATGCTGCGCTCCCTTGGATCAACTCGCGAACATCGATGAAGTGGCCAGTCACCGCAGCAGCGGCAGCCATGGCCGGGCTGACCAGGTGGGTACGCCCACCGGCGCCCTGGCGGCCTTCGAAGTTGCGGTTGGAGGTGGACGCGCAGTGCTCGCCACTCTCCAGCCGGTCCGGGTTCATCGCCAGGCACATCGAGCAGCCTGGTTCACGCCATTCGAAACCGGCTTCGACGAAGATCTTGTCCAGGCCTTCACGCTCGGCCTGGGCCTTGACCAGGCCCGAACCCGGCACAACGATGGCCTGCTTGACGGTAGCCGCCACCTTGCGGCCCTTGGCGATTTCCGCCGCAGCACGCAGGTCTTCGATACGCGAATTGGTGCACGAGCCGATGAACACGCGGTCCAGCTGGATATCGGTGATGGCCTGGTTGGCGGTCAGGCCCATGTACTTCAAGGCGCGCTCGATCGAGCCACGCTTGACCAGGTCGGCCTCGGCGGCCGGGTCCGGTACGCGCTGGTCGACGGCCAGGACCATCTCGGGCGAGGTGCCCCAGCTGACCTGCGGCTTGATCTGGCCGGCATCCAGTTCGACCACGGTGTCGAACACCGCATCGTCATCGGAAACCAGGTCTTTCCAGGCTTCTACAGCACGTTCCCACTGCTCGCCCTTCGGCGCGTACGGGCGGCCTTCGACGTAGGCAACGGTGGTGGCGTCAGTGGCCACCAGGCCGACACGTGCACCGGCTTCGATGGACATGTTGCAGATGGTCATGCGGCCTTCCATCGACAATTCGCGGATCGCGCTGCCGGCGAACTCCATGGCGTGGCCGTTACCGCCGGCGGTGCCGATCTTGCCGATCACGGCCAGGACGATGTCCTTGGCGGTAACGCCGGCAGGCAACTGGCCTTCCACGCGCACCAGCATGTTCTTCATCTTCTTGGCGACCAGGCACTGGGTGGCGAGCACATGCTCTACCTCGGAGGTACCGATGCCGTGGGCCAGGGCACCAAAGGCGCCATGGGTGGAGGTGTGCGAGTCGCCGCAGACCACGGTCATGCCTGGCAAGGTGGCACCCTGCTCCGGGCTGATGACGTGGACGATGCCCTGGCGCACGTCGTTCATCTTGAATTCGACGATGCCGTATTCGTCACAGTTCTCGTCAAGGGTCTGCACCTGCAGGCGCGATACCTGGTCGGCGATGGCCTCGATGCCGCCCTTGCGCTCTGGCGTGGTCGGCACGTTGTGGTCTGGCGTGGCGATGTTGGTGTCGATGCGCCAAGGTTTGCGGCTAGCCAGGCGCAGGCCTTCGAAGGCTTGGGGCGACGTCACTTCGTGGATGATGTGGCGGTCGATGTAGATCAAGGACGAGCCGTCATCACGGCGCTTGACCTCATGGGCTTCCCAGAGTTTGTCGTAGAGCGTTTTGCCAGCCATCAGACTGTTCCTCATCAGCGTTCTTTCTATGCCAAAAACCCCTTGGCTTGTATGGACGATGCTATGGGGTTAGATTGAATAACTCAAATTCATAATTTTTATGCTTTGGATAACCCAAAGGAATACAAGCCCATGGATCTGGCCAACCTCAGTGCCTTTATCGCCATTGCCGAAACCGGCAGTTTCTCCGGGGCGGCCGAACGCCTGTTCCTGACCCAGCCGGCCATCAGCAAACGCATCGCCGGCCTGGAGCAGCAACTGGGCGTGCGCCTGTTCGACCGCCTGGGTCGTGAGGTGACATTGACCGAGGCCGGGCGCGCCTTGCTGCCAAGGGCCTACCAGATACTCAATGTGCTCGATGATACCCGACGGGCCCTGACCAATTTGACCGGGGAAGTGAGCGGTCGCCTGACCCTGGCCACCAGCCATCACATCGGCCTGCACCGCCTGCCCCCACTGTTACGGGCATTCACCCGCCAGCACCCCGCCGTAGCGCTGGATATTCAGTTCATGGATTCGGAACAGGCCTACGATGAGATTCTGCATGGCCGCGCCGAAATTGCCGTGATCACCCTGGCCCCCGAGCCCCACCACCTGGTCAAGGCCGTGCCGGTGTGGGACGACGCCCTGGATTTCGTCGCCGCCCCCGAGCACCCACTGGCGAACGACCAGGCCGTCAGCCTGGCGGATGTCGCCCGCCACCCGGCGGTGTTCCCCGGCGGCAACACCTTTACCCACCATATCGTCCAGCGCCTGTTCGAAAGCCAGGGCCTGACGCCGAACATCGCCATGAGCACCAACTACCTGGAAACCATCAAGATGATGGTCTCGATCGGCCTGGCGTGGAGCGTGCTACCGCGCACCATGCTCGACGAACAGGTTGCACCCATCGCCTTGCCCGGCATACAGCTGTCGCGCCAGCTAGGCTACATTCTGCACACGGAGCGAACGCTGTCGAACGCAGCCAGGGCATTCATGGCACTGCTCGACAGCCACGCAGGGCCCGCCTGACCGGTAGTCAGCTCGGCATTTCCAAGTTCAAGGACGCGTCATTCGCCAAAGGTCTGGTACCGATGCCCAAATCAGCAAACCGCTTTTTGCGCCTGCCGCGCATACCGGCGGCCGACCCCCAGGAATCGGAGCAAGCCTGGCAGAATGCCCCACAACTGCTGGCCGCGCTCAACGGCGCGCGCCTGGGAGCCTGGCTGTGGGACATCGAAAGCGGCCGGGTAAGCTGGTCACGGGGTACCCAGGCCCTGTTCGGCTTCGACCCGCAGCGCCCGTTGCCGGCCGATGTCGACTACCTCGACCTGCTGCCCGAAGAAGACCGCGCCCGCACGCGCCAGGTGTTCCAGGCGGTGTTCAATGGCGAGCCGGTGGAGCAGGCGATGCGCCACCGCATCCGCTGGCCGGACGGCAGCCTGCACTGGCTGGAAATAAACGGCAGCCTCACCCTTGACCAGCATGGGCGGCCGCAGATGATCGGGGTAATCCGCGAAATCACCCGCCAGCGCGAGCGCGAAACCGCGCTGATCAATTCGGAAAAACGCTTCGCCACCCTGTTCCACCTGAGCCCCAACGCCATTTTGCTGACCCGTCGCCACGACGGCATGATCTTCGAGGTCAACCAGCACTTCGAGGACATGTTCGGCTGGCCCGGTAGCCAGGTGATCGGCAAGACCAGCCTGGAGCTCGGCCTGTGGGCCAACCCCTAGCAGCGCCATCAGGTGATTGAATCGACCCGCGCCAACAACGGCCCGCTGATCCTCGAAGTGCAGTTCCGCGCCTCCAGCGGCAAGGTACATGACGGGATCCTGTGCACCCAGGGCATCGAACTGGAAGGCGTGACATTCCTTATAAGCACCTTCGTCGACACCACCGAACGCAAGCGCGCCGAACAAGCCCTGAAGGACAGCCAGGAACGCCTTGACCTGGCCCTGGACTCGGCGCAACTCGGCACCTGGGACTGGCATATCCCCAGCGGCATGCTCTACGGCTCGGCGCGGGCTGCGCAGCTGCACGGCCTGCCGCCCATCCCGTTTCACGAATCGTTCGATGCCTTTTTCGAAGGGGTGCCCGAGGACGAGCGCAACTCGATGCGCCAGGCCTACCGCAGCCTGCGCGAAGGCCCGGCGGGCAACTACCAGATCACCTACCGGGTACAG